>JAFQPC010000004.1 GCA_017411935.1 Clostridia bacterium
CAGATCCTCGGTGTGCTCGTGCCAGGTCGAATCCCATTCAAAGGTTTCGAGCGTGCGCTCCGTGTTTTCATATTCATAAGTAAAATTGCTCATTGCGTTTTCCTTTCTTGGGACGGTCCTTGGGACGGATGTTCGTAAAAATGGCGTATTGCTTTTTTCGACGGCAGGCGCGATAGTCTTCCTGCGAATCGATCGGATAGATGAAGCAGGGAAGATGGCAAAGCTTCGTCAAAAGAAGCGGTACAGTACGGTGGCGCACCGATTTTTCTATCACGAGAAAATCGGGACGTGAGAGATAGTTCCGAAGTAGATGCGAGGTTGCAAAATCACCGGTAAGAGCGACGATCTGACCGCGTGCAAAGCCGGGACGGTAGTCCTTGAAATACGCAAGCATCTTGGGATCGCTTGAGACGATCGAAAATGCTCCCTCGTAAGCGTCGAGCATTCGCGCAAGGCGAAGACAAAGTCCGAGATCGGTCTTTTTCTTGCCACCAATTTCAATCATCAAGGGAGCTGAACCGTTGAGCGTTGCAAGTACCAAAGAAAGGGGAAGAGAGGGCTTTCCCACAACCATCAGTCGGCGGTCACGCGAGGCATAGACTTCGATCTTGACCCCGTAATCCACACGCGAGGCGAGCAGGATCGCGTCGAGCGAGCTCGGCGGAAACCTTGCATCCCAGAGTCCGCGGTGGGCGTAATTTTTTTTAAGGAGAGAAAGATCCGCTCCCCCCGTCACGCGCGGCATCATAAAAAACCACAGCATCAATCCGCCGAGGAGCAGAACCAAAACGATAATTCCGAAGACAAGGCTCATAAGGCACGTCTCATTGCGGCGGCACGAAGCACCGCGACTTGCGTTTTTCCGTCGGGAATCTCTCCGCGGAGTACCATCTCCACCATCTCGGAGAGGGGAATGCGGCAGATCTCCAAAAATTCGTCCTCATCGGGATCGGTCTCGCCAAAGGTCAGATCCTCGGCAAGATACATTTGAATATGCTCGCCGATGAGCGCGGGCGATCCGAGATAAAGTCCAAGGGGGGTCAGCTTTCCGCAGAGCGCACCCGTTTCCTCGCGAAGCTCGCGGAGTACGGCATCGCGCGGATCTTCGTCCGCAGAGTCAAGTTTTCCGGCAGGAATTTCGAGAAGCACCTGACCGACAGCGTAGCGATATTGTCTGACGCAGACGACTTCCCCCTCGTCGGTGATCGGAATGACGCAGACCGCACCCACGTGCTTGATGTATTCACGCATCGACGGCTTTCCGTTGGGAAGCTTGATCTCGTCTTTGAACACGTGTAAGACTTTTCCGTCAAAGATCAGCTCGGAGCTCGTTTGTTCTTCAAAAAAGCGTGCGTCACGATCCTTCATTTCTATCACCTCATTCATAAAATAACATCTTTATTATACAACAAGAGGAAAACAAAATCAAGGCTTTGCTTATATTTTCTCCCAAGAGAAGAAGAAAATTCTCGTTTGCCGAAAGTAGGACTTGATTTGCCGAGAAGAATATGGTAGAATAAGTAAGAGCAATACAAACGAACGGAGAAACAAGATGAAGCACGTAGATATTTATACCGACGGTGCGTGTCGGGGCAATCCCGGTCGCGGCGGATGGGGCGCGATCCTCGTATACGGCGGCAGGGAAAAGGAGATCTCGGGCGGAGAGCCGATGACGACCAACAACCGTATGGAGCTGATGGGCGCGATCTCGGCACTCGAGCTGCTCAAAGAACCCTGCGACGTGACACTGACCTCGGACTCAAAATATCTGACCGACGCGATCAACAAGGGTTGGCTCGAAAATTGGAAGAAAAACGGCTGGAAAAAAGCCGATAAAAAGCCTGTCCTCAACCCCGAGCTGTGGCAGCGCCTCGATGCACTCTTGCAAAAGCACACGGTTCGTTTTGTCTGGGTGCACGGTCACGAGGGACACGTCTATAACGAACGCTGCGACGTGCTTGCAACCACCTTTGCGGACACCTTTTCCGTGTAAAAGTTTTTGGTCAATAAAAAACCTCTCCCAAGGGAGAGGCTTTTTTATTTGCTGTTTTCTTTCTTTTTCGTTCGGCACAGCACGATAAATATGGGAATGGCAAGCAGCGGGAAGATCATTCCCACAAGCATTCCGCATTTCATTCCGAGCTGTTCGGCATTCATGCCAAAACGCAGTGCCAACGCCGTCGCGTCGGGATTTGCCATCACCTTGTCGGTGATGATTCCCACAAGCTGCGGTCCGACCGATGCACCAAGATCTCCGCCCGCCGCCATCATCGCGTACATCACGACACCGCCCGTCGGAATACGGTCGGCAACGGCGATCAGACTTCCCGGCCAGAGCATCGAGACGCAAAATCCCGTCAGTGCGCAGGCGATGAGTCCGATGACCGCGATGGGAACGACAGTAGAAATGAAGTAACAAAGGGTAGCACCGATCGCTCCCAAGAGGAGCACGCGTTCGATGCGCGTTCCGTATTTCGCGTAGAGTGTTCGACCAAGACCGAGCATCATCGCAAAGAGCGCCACGCCAAAGATGTCCCCCCAAATTTTCGGAATTCCGAGTGCCTGCTCGAGATATCCCGAGCTCCATTGCGCCATCGTACATTCGGCAGCGCCGCCAAGGAAAAGACCGAGAAAGCAGACCCACAGGATTCTTTTTCCAAAGAGTCCGTGCGTTCCCGAAGCCTTTTCTCCTTTCTCCATCGGCGGAAATTTTGCGCTGAAGAAAAGGACCGCCGAAAAAACGGGGATCAGTACGAGCGCAAGCACGAGCCATTGCCAACGGTGTGCGCCGAAAAGGAGCAGAAAGAGACTCGAAAAGAGCACTACACCGACCACGCCCCACGCGTAGACCGAATGAAGCTTGCTCATTTCTCTGTCGGGATTCTCCGACGGGATCGCCGCAATGACGGGGCTGAGAAGCACCTCGACAAAACCGCCCGAGGCGGCGAAAACGACCGTGCCGAGCACAAGTCCGAGATAGACCGCATTCGGGAAAAGAAGCGGTGCGGCGGCGTAAAGAAGCAGTCCGCTTGCCGTCAGGATCGGAATGGCTTTCACGGATTTTTCAATGTTGAATTTGTGCGAAAAGAAGGAGAAGATCAAATCAACACTCAACTGCGTCACAAAGTTGACGAGTACCAGAAGCCCGAGCAGGGAATAGGAAATTCCGTACAGCGAGCGAAAGGTCAGAAATAAGAGAGGAGATAGATTGCTTACTACCGACATTGCAATGTTTGACGTATAGCAGGCAAGCTTGACACGGGGATAGCTTTGGGGCATTATTTTTCTCCAACCAAGTCACCCACGCCGTTCAGAATATACTTCGGACGGTAAGGGAATTTGTCAATGTCCTCGCGCGCGGTCACACCGCTGAGCACGAGAACGGTGTCCACGTTCGACTCAATGCCCGCAATGATGTCGGTATCCATACGGTCGCCAATGAACGCAATATCCTCACTGTGACAGCCGAGAATGCGCAGACCGTGACGGAGCATCAGAGGGTTGGGCTTGCCCACGAAGTAAGCTTTCTTTCCCGTGGCGATTTCGATCGGAGCGACAAGCGAGCCCGTGGCAGGCATCACGCCGTGCTCGGTCGGTCCTATTGTGTCGGGGTTCGTTCCGATCAGCTTTGCGCCCTTGTTGACAAGGGCGATCGCCTTTTCAAGCTTCTCAAAGCTATAGGTGCGTGTCTCTCCGACCACGACGTAGTCGGGGTTGACGTCATTCATATAGATTTTGTGATCGTAGAGTGCCTTGGAAAGAGCCGCCTCGCCAATGACGTAGGCGGTACAGCCGGGGGCTTGGGTATTCAGAAATTCGGCGGTCGCCATCGCACTCGTGTAGAAGTGGTCGGGGGTGATCGAAAGACCCATACGGTCGAGCTTCATCGAAAGCTCGTGAGGCGTTTTTTCGGGGCTGTTGGTTAAGAATACGAACTTTTTGTCATTTTCGAGCATCCAATTCACGAACTCGGCAACGCCGTCGAGAATTTTATTGCCGTGATAGATGACACCGTCCATATCACAGATAAAGCCTTTTTTTGCTAAAATTTTTTCCATAGGAACACTCCTTGTTTTTATTTTTACCAGCGCTGATTCCATTCCTCGTTCCAAACGAGTACCTGATCGTCCTTCTTGAGGGCGCGGCAGGCGGCAATCTGCGCTTCAATGCGCTTTCTCATAATGACGGCACCGATTCGGTCGTTTGCTCCATAAGGAGCTGTTCCGTGGTAGGAGTTGGGGTGGTTGATACTCCAAAACTTGGGCTTGAAATATTGCCACAGATAGTCTGCCTTGTGATTGGTCAGACCGTCCACGGCATCGCAACGGTCAAGACGTACCGTTTCGGGATTGGATTTCATTACGCATGCCGTTTCGTTGATGCAAGCATGCCCTACTTCGCCACCA
>JAFQPC010000033.1 GCA_017411935.1 Clostridia bacterium
ATCCGATCTCGAAAAAGACATTGGTGCAGAGGTGGAACGCATGAAGGAGCAACAAACACCTGTAACCTCTATGGATGAAGATTATATCCGCCAAAACTTTAAAACTAAGGATACTATATTACAGGGGTATATAGGAAACGAGTCAGAGGTTGTGATTCCCGATTCCTTTACTTGCATTAGCATACGTGCTTTTGCTGACTGCAAGAGTGTATCTAAAATTATCATACCGGATTCGGTAACGCGTATTTTAGAAGGTGCATTTTATAATTGCATCAACCTAACAAGTGTGACTTTTTCAAATTCGCTTAAAAGTATTCCATCCAGCGCATTTGCCGGATGTCATAAATTAAAATTGGTTGTATTGCCCGATTCTGTGAAGAAAATCGGCAGTTTTGCTTTTGCGAATTGTAACAGTTTATCTTGTGTAACAATTTCTCAAAATACCAAATTTGAAAACAACTCGTTTCCTGCAAACACAAAAATTATAAGAAAATAACGATCAAACATTGGAGAAGGAGCTTCAAGTGAACTGTAAGGATTTATTGAAAAGTTTAAACGAATATAACCAATTGAAACGTGAATTGGAGCAGGCGCGCTTGGATTACTCCGATTTCGAAAGAAAGACGGAAAGCGAGATTTCCGCCCGTTTTGACACGCTTGCAAGCAATATTCAGCGCTTTTGCGGAAGTGAGTCGTTTCGTTCGGTCATAAAGAATTTCTGCTACCTGTATTCCGATATTCTCTCTGTGTGCGGTGGAAATCTCGCATATAGAGGGTGTGTTCAACCCCCGATCGCTTTTCACTGTGACAATGCGTCCGCGCTCGCAGAGCAAAGCGTGAATGATATGAAATCGTCGTTCCGAGTACTTGCTCAAAAAAACGGAAACGCAGACGCGGAAATCAAGAAGCTGTGTACGTCTTTTACAACACTCAGAACGATCAATGCCAAGGTTGGCGAATTGAAGGCGCAGGCTGTCAGAAATGCTTTGGCGGAAGAAGATCGCCACATTGAAACGGTCAGACAGAAGCTCCGGACGCTTTTGCTCGTGTGTCCCGAACTTGCGCAACCCGAAAAGATCGAGGAGCAGCTCGCAGGCGTAAGAAAAAATATCCAAAAGGATATTGACAGCTTCTATTTGAAAAATATTTCCGTAGCAGTTGATTATGCTTCGGAGATCAAGCTGCCGTTTGCAAAAGACACGATTTTTGATGAATACGATACGGGAATTACATATTGGAATCCGACAAAGGATGGGATTCTTCACGTACAGATCCCGAGCGGTAGATATGAGATTGCCTCGGATTTTATCATCGGGCTTACCATGCAATTCTTGTATTCGTACCCCTTGATGAAAAAGCAGATCCTGTATTGCTGTCAGAACTCTCTTTCAAAAATGGATACTTTTTTGAAAGCACTCAAGGACGTATGCAAGGACGCTGTCTTTTTCAAAGGAATTGAGCAGCTTGAAGCCGATACCTTCTATCAATCGGTCGGCGAAAGCCTAAGGGATCTGCGAAACGAGGTCAAGCGGCGGGCAAGTCTGATGGATTCGGTTTTTGCGGACACTGTGTACGAATATAACGCAACCGAGAACGCCGATATCATATCTCCCATTCTTGTATTCCTGCACGATTATCCGACCGGCTTTTCAGGATGCAGAGACCTTGGATATTTCTTCCGCGAGGGCGCAAGATACGGTGTTTTTTGCGTGGTTCTGCAAACGAGATTTGGAGAAAATCATGTTGGTAATGATGTTTGTGATCCTGCCCGGTACCGCAGTATGAGCTGTGAGCTTGGGGAAGACGGTCGTATCAATATCAACGGAGCTGCTTGCGAAAGTATTTTCGTTGAAAAGACGAGTATTCGCCCGCTTCTTGAGGCTCTTGTGGCGAATGCCGAAAAAGGGAAGACGAACAGCTATCTTTCCTACGAGGATATTGGCTTCGGAAAGACCGACCGCAACGCGGACGGTTACTCTACAAAAATATCGATTCCGATCGGAAAGGTCAATAACAAGCTCTTTTCCCTGGATTTTGCCACTGCTCCTTCCGAAGAGGATCGGAAAAAAGGAATCAAGACACCGCTTGCTTATCTCGTGGTGGGCGGACCCGGTTCGGGTAAATCAACGCTGATCGATTCCTTGGTGATCAACGGTTCTATGGCGTACTCGCCGGATGACGTGATCTTTTATCTGCTCGACTTCAAGGACGGTGTTACTGCATCCTTCTATGACGGTGACGATGCCATTCCGCATGTGCGCATGATCGCGGCGCAAAGCAAGGAAGAGGATTCCGATATTATTCTGAGCGGACTGATCGCCGAAAAAGAACGCAGGAACGAGCTTTTCAAGGCTTGCGGAACGTCGGATATTGCAGGCTACAACGGAAAGAGCGACAAGAAAATGCCGCGTATCATCGTGATCGTAGACGAGTGTCAAAATCTGTTCGCAAGCGATATTCTCGCGGAAAAATGCGAGAAGCTTGCCCGCGAAGGGCGAAGCTCGGGAATCCATCTCGTACTTGCCTCGCAGGACGCAAAGCTCAATATGATGCAACACGCGGGTAAATTTATTGACGGTCGTTTCTGCTTCTTTACGCCAGAAAAGAGTGACGCGTCGCAGGTGATCAATCACGCGTATACAAAAGCCCTCAACATCGACGTTCCCAAAGGCTCTGGTCTTGCGTGGATGTCGTTGGAAAACGGTGAAAATTGCGAAAAGATACAGATCGCATTCCACGGCGGTGATAAGAGCGGAAATAAGGCGGAATATAACAGACAGATCAGAGAAAAATGGAAA
>JAFQPC010000034.1 GCA_017411935.1 Clostridia bacterium
AATCGTGAAAATCCCATCACTCCGATTATGAAGGGCGGACGTGTTGCCGTGGTCGGCGGCGGAAACGTTGCGATGGACGCGGCAAGAACGGCACTTCGCCTTGGGGCGGAGAAGGTTTACATCGTATACCGCCGTTCCTTGGAGGAGCTTCCCGCACGCCGTGAGGAAGTCGAGCACGCGATGGAGGAGGGTATTGAATTTATGCTTCTCCACAATCCCGTGGAAATTCTGGGATATGAGAATCCCGAGGATCACCGCGACCCGAAAAACGGATTTGTTTGCGGTATGAAATGTATTAAAATGGAGCTTGGCGAGCCCGACGAGCGCGGACGTCGCAGACCGATTCCAATCGAGGGAAGCGAGTTTGTACTTGATGTAGACACCGTGATTATGTCGATCGGTACGTCGCCGAATCCCTTGATCAAAATGACGACCGAAGGACTTGAGGTCAATAAGCGCGGCGGTATTATCGTCGAAGAATCGACGGGAGAGACGACGCGCAAGGGCGTGTATGCGGGCGGTGACGCCGTCACGGGCGCCGCAACCGTCATTTCCGCGATGGGTGCAGGCAAGCTTGCCGCAAAGTCGATTGATGAATATCTATCATAAAAAAATAACGCAGAAGCAATTGCTTCTGCGTTGTTTTTTTATTTGTGGTAAAGCTTTTTGCTTTCGTAAACGGGTTCGCAGGTCAGGTCAATGCCGAGCTTACGGTAGATCGTTTTATCAACGTTGGAGACGATGACGCTGACGTGTGCTTGCGCGCCTTTGAGCTTAGGAAGCTGTTCCATTGCGTGTGCCGCCATCGGATTGGTGGTTGCCGAAATCGCAAGTGCCATCAGGATCTCATCAGCGTGAAGTCGCGGGTTCTGGTTTCCAAGATTTTCGATCTTCAGCTTTTGCAGAGGCTCAATGACCACGGGGGGGAGCAGGAGAAATTCGTCATTGATACCACCCAGCTTTTTGAGAGCATTCAAGAGCACTGCGGCGACCGATCCCATCAGATTTGAGGTCTTTCCCGTAACGATCGTTCCGTCGGGAAGCTCAAGGGCAGCGGCGGGCTCGCCCGTTTCTTCTGCCTTGTCCAGTGCTGCTTTTACTACCGAACGGAACTTGGTATCAATGCCCGCTTGATTCATAATGAGCTCGGCTTTATATACCTCATCGGCATCGGCAAGACCGTTTCTCTTGCGTGCGAGCGTATCATAATAACGTCGAATGATCTCCATTTTGGACGCTTTGAATACAACCTCGGGATCGGTGATACAGTATCCTGCCATATTGACACCCATATCGGTCGGAGACTTATAAGGGCATTCGCCGTAGATCTTTTCAAAAATTGCTTTGAGAACAGGGAAGATCTCAATATCTCTGTTGTAATTGACAGTGGTAATTCCCGTTGCTTCCAGGTGGAAGGGGTCGATCATATTGACATCGTTAAGGTCGATCGTTGCCGCTTCATACGCCAAATTGACAGGGTGCTTTAAGGGGAGATTCCAAACGGGGAAGGTCTCAAACTTTGCGTAACCTGCTTTGATTCCGCGCTTATGGTCATGGTAAAGCTGAGAGAGACAGGTTGCCATCTTTCCGCTTCCGGGACCGGGAGCGGTAACGACGACGAGAGATTTTGTCGTTTCAATATAGTCGTTCTTTCCGTATCCGTCGTCGCTAACGATTTTGCGAACGTTCGTCGGATATCCCTCAATGGGGTAGTGGCGGTATACCTTGACTCCGAGGTTTTCGAGACGCTTGATAAAAGCATCGACGGAAGATTGTTGCGTATACTGAGTAATAACGACACCGCTGACGTACATACCGATGTCAGAGAAGGTATCGATCAAACGAAGGGTGTCCATATCGTAAGAAATGCCAAGATCCCCACGGATTTTATTTTGTTCAATGGAAGTTGCTGATACCACGATAATGACTTCGGTATCTTCCTTCATATGAAGCAACATTTTTATTTTATTGTCGGGATAAAAGCCGGGAAGCACTCGGGCAGCGTGATAGTCGTCAAAGAGTTTTCCGCCAAATTCCAGATAGAGCTTTCCGCCAAAGCTCGAAATTCTTTCCTGAATTTTTTGAGACTGCAATTGAATATATTTATTACTGTCAAAACCGATTGCGTTCATAAAATCCTCTCCAATTTGTATTTGAAAACCAATTAATTATATTTTAATACATTTTGCGAATTTTTTCAAGTGTTTCTTGCAAATATCTTTGATTATTTTTGGAAAAAACCAAGCTTTTCTCTCGATTGTCAAAATTTGTTTTATGGCATACAATAAGAAAGAAAGGCCGATGGCTTTGATTATTGATTCAGGAGGAGAATTATTCTATGTCAGATAACAGATTTTCTTGCGGTCCCTCTGATAGAAGTGAGAAAACTTCGGCAAGAAATGAGATGGTAAGTATTGAGACCAATCGAATTTTGGATTCTTGCCGTGATAGGGATTGTTTTGAGGATGTCAAGGTACTTTTGACCGACTTCGGAAACGAAATTTTGGAGCATACCACAAATATTCGAGCAAAAAACGCTTGTATTACCTGGACGTATATCGGAATTGATCCCGTGAAATTCAATCGCGGTTTTTATTCCGTAACGATCAAATTTTATGTAAAGATCACCTTTGAAGCATGTCTCTGTGGCGGTCGCAGTCAGGAATTTGAAGGTGTTGCGGTTCTCGAAAAGAAAGTCGTTCTTTACGGTAGCGAGAGCAACGTCAGCATTTTCAAGAGTAATCCCGACGCTTCGGACTACTGCACGGTGCCCGAGCCTTGTTGCTCTACGAAAAACGTACCGATTGCCATTGTCGAAGTGGTCGACCCCATTATTTTGAACACCAAGGTACGTGAGGCAGACGACGGTTGCTGTAATTGTTGCTGTTGTGGCTGTAACGATATTCCGCAGACGGTGGCAAGTCGCCTGAACGGTTCGTTACACGATACCGACGGACGCTATATTACCGTATCGTTTGGAATTTTCTCGGTAGTAAGAATCGTTCGTCCCGCACAGTATCTCATTCACGCGACCGAATATTGCGTGCCCGATAAGGAATGTATTTCGAACGAGGATGACAATCCCTGCGCCCTTTTCCGTTCGATGGCATTCCCGACGGCAGAATTTTGCCCTCCCGGATATACCCCGAGTTCATCCGAGCATCACGGTGGAAAGTGTGGTTGCGGTAGCTGATGAACAAAAGCCGTTGCTTGCAACGGCTTTTTTATTTTTGAGAAAATCTTGAAATCTATTGAAAAATTCGACAAAAGGGTGTATAATAAAAAGAGTAAAAAAACTTCTTCAGGAAAGGAAATTATAAAATGGCAGAAGGATGTACGCACAACTGTTCGACGTGTAGCTCGAACTGCGATTCGAAAGAAAAAAACAGCTTAATGGAACAGCCCAATCCTCTGAGCAGTGTTAAGCATATTATCGCCGTCGTCAGCGGCAAGGGAGGTGTCGGTAAGTCGCTTGTGACCTCGATGCTTGCTGTCAATATGCAACGTTTGGGCTATAAGACAGCCATTCTTGATGCCGACGTTACGGGTCCCTCGATCCCGAAGGCATTTGGCTTGAAGGCAGGCGTGGATGGAGATGAGCACGGTATGATCCCGCCCACGACGACCTCGGGGATTGACATTATGTCGGTCAATCTGATGCTTGACGACGAAACCAAGCCCGTTGTTTGGCGCGGACCTGTGATCGCAGGTGTGGTAAAGCAGTTCTGGACCGATACGATCTGGCACGATATTGACTATATGTTTATCGACTGTCCTCCCGGAACGGGTGACGTTCCGCTGACGGTCTTCCAGTCGATTCCGATCGACGGTATCGTTATCGTCAGCAGCCCTCAGGAGCTTGTTTCGATGATCGTTGCCAAGGCGGCAAATATGGCACAGTTGATGAATATTCCCGTATACGGTCTGATTGAGAATATGAGCTACGTGAAGTGCCCTGATTGCGGTAAGGAGATCAAGGTCTTTGGCGAAAGCCATATTGACCAGATCGCAGAAAACTTTGGGTACGATCTTTTGGCACAGATTCCGATGGACCCCAAGCTTACGGCACTCGTGGATAAGGGTTGGATCGAAATGATGGACAACAACTACCTCGAAAGTGCGGCAGAAGTTTTGGTAAACAGAACGCAAAATAACAAATGAGCTTGAAAATAGGAACTGCTACTTTAGAGCACGGGCTGATGCTTGCGCCGATGGCAGGGGTGACCGACCGAAGCTTTCGGTTACTCTGCCGAGAAAAGGGCGCAGAGTATCTCGTGAGCGAAATGGTATCCGCCAAAGCACTTTGTTACGAGCAAAAAGCAAAACGTAGGGAAGCGGCGCTGATGGGTACAGCGCCGCTTGCCGCGATTTCTGTCGGGGAAGCGCCAATGGCAATTCAGATCTTCGGTAGTGAACCCGATTTTATGGCAGAAGCGGCGAGAATGCTTGAAGCATCCTCGTATCGGGGGTGTGTTTCGGAGCTCCCACCCGTGGCAATCGACGTGAATATGGGGTGTCCCGTACGCAAGATCACTTCGAACGGCGAAGGCAGTGCGCTGATGAAAAATCCCCGTTTGGCGGGGGAGATCGTGTCGGCAATGACCAAAGCCGTGAAACTTCCTGTGACGGTGAAAATCCGCGCAGGATGGGACTCTGATTCGATCAATGCGCCCGAGATGGCGAAGATTTTGGAACAGAGTGGTGCGTCCTTGATCTGTGTTCACGCGCGAACCAAGGAACAACTGTATACGCCGGGAATTGATCTTCGTGTGATCGAGCAGGTCAAGCGTGCGGTGTCGATCCCCGTGATTGGGAACGGAGATATTACGTCAGCGGAAGATGCGCTGACTATGATCGAGCAAACGGGTTGTGACGGTGTGATGGTTGGTCGTGGGGCGATGGGAAATCCATGGCTCTTTGCGGAAATTGCCGCACGAATGGAGGGGCGCGAATTCTATGCTCCTACGATAGATGACCGCTTGCAAACGGCGCTTGCTCACCTCGATCAAATGATTGCACATAAGGGCGACCGTGTTGGACTTGCTGAGGGCAAAAAGCATGTTTCTTGGTATCTGAACGGTCTCCGCGGAGCGGCTTCTGCTCGTGCCGCAATTATGACGGCAGATTCCCCCGATGCGATTCGTAGGGTATTGGAAACGATTTTAAAGGAAAACGAGTAACGTAAGAAAAATGAAAGATCAGATGGAAAATAAAAAAAGAATCGCCGTGATTTCTTCCGATCATGACCTTGCTTTGTTTTTTGAATTGGAAGCAATGGCGTGTGGTTGTTCCGTTCGCGTGTTTTCTTCGCCTCCGCAGGAGCTGTCGGAGTTTGATTTCGTCGTTTTGGATCTTGCGGCAGGATATTGTTTTGCAGAAGAAGACTCTTGTCAGATTGCCGCCGTTTGTAGGGACGGAAGAAAAACAGAACACCTCGGTTTTGATTACGTATGGGAGTGGCCCATATCGGTTCAAACGGTCAGAGAGGCATACGAAAATACGGTAGTTCTAAAAAAGTCGATCGTTGAATCTTCTGTAGTAAACAATATCCTCTATTTTCTTTCCGATCCTATCTATACCGTAGTTTATCGCAACCGAACGATCTCCTTGACGCAAAGTGAATGGCTTGTGTTAGATCTGCTCGCAAAGGCAGGAGGTCAAATTGTCGACCGTGCTGCTATTTCGGATCTTTTTGCGGGAACGAAGGGAAATCTTGCGGACGTACATATCTGTCATCTTCGAAAAAAACTTGAGGCGCCGTTTGGCATTCGTCTGATTGAAACGGTGCGCGGAAACGGATATATCTTGAAAGCGAAAATCGTATATTTATGAAATATTGCCGAATGTAAGAGCATTCGGCAATATTTTTATGAAATTTTTCAGAAAACTCTTGACAAAACTGTATCAACTGTGTATAATATAATATATACAGTTAATGGAGGTGATCGAGTGACGATTTTTATTGACAATAAGAACGGAGAGCCGATTTATAATCAGATTTATTCTCAGATCAAATATCAAATTCTTAGCGGTAGTTTAAAGCCTGATGAAATGCTTCCGTCGATCCGAGGACTTGCCAAGGATCTTCGCATCAGCTTTATTACGACCAAACGAGCCTACGAGGAGCTTGAAAAGGAAGGGTTCATTTATACCATTCCTGCGAAAGGATGCTATGTTTCGCCTCAAAATTTGGAGCTTGTGCGCGAAGAAAATCTCAAAAAGATCGAGGGATACCTCTCAGAGATCAAAAGGCTCTCGGTGTCGTGTAACCTGAAAAAAGAAGACTTGATCGAGATGATTCAATTTGAATGGGAGGAAGAAGAATGAACGCATTGGAAATTAAAGATTTAAAATTAAAAAACGGTAGTTTCGAATTTGGAGAGATGACGCTGACGCTCCCCGGCGGTTGTATTATGGGACTTGTAGGGGAAAACGGCGCAGGGAAGACGACGCTGATTTATTTGATTCTGGATATTTTTCATAAAGATCGCGGAAGTGTTTTGATTTTTGGACGAAAAAAGAATTTGAATTTAACAAAGCAAGAGATCGGTGTAGTTACCGACGAAGTGGGGATTCCCCAATGTATGACGGCAAAGCAGGTGGGGAAGATGATGAAACATACCTTTTCTCATTGGAATGACGCCGAATATACACGCCTGCTTCAAAAGCTCTCTGTCCCGGAAAATACTGCTTTTGAGCGCTTTTCTCGCGGAATGAAGACCAAGCTTGGCATTGCGATTGCGCTGTCTCACAACGCAAAATTATTGATTCTGGACGAACCGATGAACGGTCTTGATCCGATCGCTCGTGATGAGGTATTGACGCTCCTATATGAATTTACCAGAGATGAAACGCATTCGGTTCTGATTTCCTCGCATCTTGTGGGCGATCTCGAAAAGCTCTGCGATTATATTGCGTTTTTACACAAAGGAAAATTGTTGCTTTGTGAAGAAAAAGATGCGCTTTTGGAAGAATACGGAATGATCCATTGTTCGGCAGAGGAGCTTTCCGCGATGGATCAGAATACGGTCAAATACAAAAGAGAAACGCCTTACGGAATGGACGTGATTATGGCGCGCCGTGAGATTCCGTCGGAATATACGGTCACCCCGATCACCATTGAGGAACTGTTCGTATTTATGGCAAAGGAGGAAGTACAATGAAGGGGCTTTTGTATAAAGATTTTTTGATGGCTTGGAAATATTGCAAACTCTATTTGGTGATTGCAGTCATTTTTTTAGCATTGTTCTTTTTCGTGACGGATTATTGGTTTTTCTTTATCTATCCCGGGATTCTTTTTGGAATGATTCCTGTCAATCTTTTGGCGTATGATGAGCATAGCCGATGGAAAATCTTTGGTTTAACCTTGCCTTTTTCCCGAGCGCAGCTTGTTTCGGTAAAATATTTGATGGGGCTTCTTCCGGTCACGGCATTTACGGTGTTTGGTTCGGTTGCCTTTGGAATTGTAAAGCTTGCACGGAATAGCTTTTCTTGGTCGGATATTGGATTCTTTGCTTTTGGTGTTTTCTTCTTTCCGCTTTTGTGTTCCATGATTTCTTTGCCGATTTCTTTCAGATTCGGAGTGGAAAAGGGAAGAACGATTTCGCTTTTCATCGTGGGTGGAGCTTGCGGAATCAGTGTTGTGTACAATGTGTTTTTGAAAGATTACTTCACCGTTTCTATGCCAAGCATTACACTGACAATTCTTGTAATTGTTGGAGTAATTATTCTTGCGCTCTATGCGCTGTCTTGGAAACTTTCGATTATGTTTTATCAAAAAAGATAAAGAAAAATGGCACGGAGATTTCTCCGTGCCATTGGTTTTTGAATTAAAAGCTTTCCAATGATTTATTAAGGAAAGCGCGGGTCAGGGGAGACTGCGGATTTCCGAAGAGTTCTTCGGGCGTTCCTTGTTCCTCAATGACTCCGTTTGCCATAAAGATGACTTCGTCAGAGACGTTCTTGGCAAATTCCATCTCGTGTGTAACCACGATCATCGTACTGTCTGCCGATTTCAGACTCTTAATGACTCGCAAAACCTCTCCTGTGAGCTCTGGGTCGAGCGCCGAGGTGGGTTCGTCAAAGCAGAGAATATCGGGAGAGAGCGCCAGTGCGCGTGCGATAGCTACACGCTGTTGCTGTCCGCCCGAAAGCTGACAGGGATAAAAATCCGCTTTGTCGGTAAGTCCGACTTTTTCCAAGAGTTCCCACGCGTTTTTCGTGATCTCTTCGGTTTTTTCCTTGATTTCTTCTTTTGAAAGCTTTTGCTCGGACAGACGCATCAAGGGAGCAAGCGTGATGTTATCCAATGCGGTATACTGCGGGAAAAGATTAAAGGATTGGAAAACAAGACCGAAATGCAAACGGTTGTTTCGGATCTCGGCTTCTTTCATCGCTTTATCTTTGGTCGCATCAAAAATCACTTTTCCGTCGATCGACATCCTTCCCTCATCGGGAGTTTCCAAGAAGTTCAAGCAACGGAGCAGGGTCGTTTTACCGCTTCCCGACGATCCGATGATCGAGAGGACACTGCCTTTTTCGAGAGAAAAATCAATTCCTTTTAAGACTTCGGTTTTTCCGAAGCTTTTTTTAATATTTGAAACTTCAAAAAACGCCATAGTTACACCTTAAAATATCCCAATTTTTTCTCGAGCTTTCCAAGTAAGATCGTGAGCAGACCGTTAATGAGCAGGTAGAAAAGACCTGCATAGAAGATCGGCCACAAAATTGCCTTGGTATTCACGATGCCTTTTGCTACGGTAAAGAGGTCAAGACGGATAACGACACTCGCGAGTGCGGTATCCTTGACAAGGGTGATGATCTCGTTGGACATCGGAGCGACGATTCTCTTGACGACCTGCAAGAAAATGACTTTCGAGAAGGTCTGTGACTTGGTCATGCCAAGCACTTGCGCCGCCTCGTACTGTCCTGCGGGAATGCTTTGAATTCCGCCTCGATAGATCTCCGAAAAGTAGCAGGCATAGTTGATGCTGAACGCGACGCAGACCATAATGAGAAGGGCAACTTCGCCGCGAAGCGCAACGTCAAGCGGAATGCCTATTTTTTGCGCTACGTTGGAAATGCTCGTTGGGAGAAAGAGGAAGAAAATGATTTGAAGCATCAAAGGTGTTCCTCGGATCACCCAAACGAAAGCGCGAGTGATTGCACTGATGATTTTGAACTTGGATTTAGAACCAAAGGCAATCAAAAGTCCTAAGGGTAACGCTACTAAGAGCGTTACCCCAAAGATCAACAGGGTATAAAGCAGTCCCTCCAAAAGTTGGAGAGTTACGTTAAAAAATAATGACATAAGTGGATATCTTTTTCAGATCTTTGATGTAAGAAGAATTATTCCTCTTCTTCTTCGATCTTTACGCAAGCTTCACCGGCAGATCCTGCCTCAGCACCGATGATGGCTCTGGACATCGAATCGAGGTCGGTGTACTTATCCTTATCCTCAACACGAATGACAGCAACCTGCTTGTTGTTCAGGTAAGGCATCGAGATCTCCATATTCGCCTGTCTTTCCTCGGTAATCGTCATACCGTTCCAGATGCAGTCGATGTTCTTGTTCTTCAAAAGGCTTTCCTTGGAATCCCAGTCGATCTCCTTAAACTCTACTTCAAGATCGAGGACCTCGGCGACAGCCTTCGCAAGCTCAATATCAAAGCCGATCAGCTTGCCGCTATCGTCCTTGTATGCGATGGGAGCAAAGAGCGTGTAACCAACGATGAATTTTCCTTGTTCCAAGATATATTCGATGTCTTCCATTTCGGATTCGGTCATTTCTTCAATTTCCATATCCTCGTCAATGCAAACCTCGGAGGCGATTCCGTACTTTTCTGCGATTTCCTCAACCGTTCCGTCCTTTGCCAGCACGATCAGCGCGGAGTTGATCGCTTTTGCGAGTCCGCTGCCTTTTCTTGCAGCAATACCGTACTGTTCTGCTTCGAAATCTACATCTTCTACGATCATAAGCTTGCCGTAGTAGTCAGAATCTTCCTGACTCAAGTAGTATCCTGCCATGATGCTGTCCATAATGCCGACGTCGATCGACTTGGAGTTCAGCTGTGCAAGAACGTCCATCTGAGCGGAAAGAGGGGTGTACTTCTTACCGAACTGAAGCTTTTCACCACACGAGGTGAACGAAAGGGTTGCGCCAACCAGCAGAAGCAGAGCAAGCGCCATTGCGAGAATTTTTTTCA
>JAFQPC010000035.1 GCA_017411935.1 Clostridia bacterium
GCCGTCAAGGAGCTGCTCCGCTTCCCGCTTGACGCGATCCTTCCCGCCGATTCGTGGGCAAGACTTCTCCGATACTTTTTGATGGTGATCGTCGGCGGTGTACTTTGGCCGATGACCTTCCGATATTTTTCAAAGCTCGGCAATAAAAAGACAACAAGTGAGGTAACAGAATGAAATTCAACGTCAACCATCCGATCCTCTACGTGATCGTCGGCGCGATCATCGCGCTGGTGCTTGCGCAGTCCTTCTTCTTCCTCTTCCGCGCGATGAAACGCGCGAAAGAGCTTGGCATTGCAAAGGACACCGTCAAGAAAACGATCTCCTCTGCCGCCATTTTTACGATCGCTCCCGCCATCGCAGTGCTCGTCGGCGTCGTCGCCCTCTCCAAGAGCCTTGGTGTTGCGCTTCCATGGCTTCGTCTTTCGGTCATCGGATCGATCACCTATGAGACCGTCGCCGCAGGCAACGCCCTCGAAGCCGCGGGAATGAGCGCCTCGACCACCATCACCGATCCCTCGGTCTTCATCTCGATCGCGTGGGTCATGACGGTCGGCATTGCCGCAGGTCTCGTCTTCGTCCCCTTTGTCACCAAAAAGCTCCAAAGCGGACTTTCCAAGGTCGGAATGAAAGACAAAAAATGGGGCGAGATCTTCAACAACGCAATGTTTCTCGGTATGATCTCGGCATTTCTCGGCTACGTCTTCTGTGACGTTGGTCTCGTTGTAAAGGGAGACACCTCGGGACTTGTTCCCGTCTGTGTGATGGCAACGTCCGCGATCGTTATGGCGATCTGCGGAACGATCGCCACCAAGGCAAAGATCCGTTGGCTGACCGATTACGCGCTCCCGATGAGTCTGATCCTCGGAATGGCATCGGCAATCCCCTTCAATATGCTGCTGGGAGGTAACTGAAGATGAAAAAGAACAATCTTACATATATGGAAAGTGTCCACCGAAACGGACGCATCTGGGGAATTATCGTCGGCGCAGTGCTGATCTGTTTCCCGATCCTTCTGTCACTCATTTTCGGAATATCTCCGAGAATGGATATTCTGCTCAAGGGCGTGCTTGCTACCGCACCGATGTATTGGGCGGTCGGAATTGTGGAGATCTTTACTTACGTTCCTATGCTTGGCGCGGGCGGAACTTACCTTTCCTTTGTCACGGGTAACATATCCAACCTCAAGCTCCCTTGCGCCATCGACGCGATGGAGCGCGCAGGCGTGAAGGCATCCGACGAGGAAGGCGAGGTCATCTCGACCATCGCGATCGCCGTATCGAGCATTGTCACCACGCTCATCATCGTCGTCGGTGTCATCTGCATCGTTCCCCTGACACCCGTGCTCGAATCCCCGATCCTTGAACCCGCTTTCGATATGATCCTGCCCGCCCTCTTTGGCGGACTTGCGGTGGTCTTCATTTCGAAGAATCTCAAGCTCTCGATCGCACCGATCCTTCTGATGCTCGTCCTCTTTATCTTCGTTCCCGCGCTCAACGCATCGACCGTCGGCATTATGGTTCCCGTCGGCGTGCTCTTTACCGTTGCCGTCGCGAGAATCCTTTACAAGAAAGGAATCCTTTGATTTATGTGGTATTTACTTCTTCTGATTCCCGCCGCGCTCCTTGTTTTCGTCGCGGTACTGCTCGTCCGAGCATCGCGCTTTACCCCCAAGGAACAGCCGAAGCTTTCCGAGGAGGAGGTGCGCGTCGATCAAGACCGCGCCGTCGACGCGCTTTGTGCGCTCGTTCGCTGTAAAACCGTCTCCTATACCGATCACACCAAAGAAGACGACGCAGAGTTTGAAAAGCTGGTCGAGCTTCTCCCCACACTCTACTCAAACGTAGCAAAGCAATGCGAAATGAACCGTCTGCCTGACCGAGGACTTCTCTTCCGCTGGCAGGGCAAGAGCGAGAAAAATCCCGCCGTGCTGATGGCGCACTATGACGTCGTGCCCGTCAATGCCGATGCGTGGGATGTCGATCCCTTTGCCGCCGTCGTGAAGGACGGACGGATCTTCGGACGCGGAACACTCGATACCAAGGTCACCTTCGGTTCGATCCTTCTCTCGGCAGATACACTGATTGCTGAAGGCTTTATCCCCGAGCACGATATCTACTTTGCCTTCTCTGGCGGTGAGGAGGTCAACGGCGAGGGCGCGATCCGCATCGTCGATTATTTTGAAGAGCACGGCATCGAGCCCGCATTCGTGCTCGACGAGGGCGGCGCCGTCGTCGAGGGTGTTTTCCCGGGAGTCACCTCTCCTTGCGGTCTCGTTGGTATTGCCGAAAAAGGAATGATGAACGTCGAGTACGCCGCAAAGTCGAGTGGCGGACACGCGTCCGCCCCCAAGCCGAACGCTCCCATCGACCGTCTGGCGAAGACCTGCACCAAAGTGCTTGCCAATCCGTTCCCTATCAAGCTCACGCCCCCCGTCGCCGAAATGTTCGATACGCTCGGACGTCATTCGAGCTTCGTGTATCGCGTGATCTTCTCGAATCTGAAGATCTTCCTGCCCGTGCTCAACCTGATCTGTAAAAAGAGCGGTGGCGAGATGAACGCGCTGATGCGTACGACAGTCGCCTTTACGCAAATGCAGGGCTCGTCGGCAGAAAACGTCATTCCACCGAGAGCATCAATGGTCTCGAATATGCGCCTCAATCCGCACGATACGATCGAGAGCGCACTCGAATATCTCAAAAAGACGGTCGATGACGAAAGCGTTGAGATCCATCTGCTGCACGGAATGAATCCCAGCCGCATCTCGCGCACCGATTGCGAGGGTTGGGAAAAGGTCGCCTCGGCAGTCGCCTCAACGTGGAAAGGCTGCATCGTCTCGCCCTATCTGATGGTACAGTGCTCCGATTCGCGCCATTGGGGACGCATCTCCGACAGAGTCTACC
>JAFQPC010000036.1 GCA_017411935.1 Clostridia bacterium
AGGAGGAGATCGATGCTTGGAAGGCAGCAGATCCTATTCTCGCGTTTAAGAATAAGCTCGTAAAGGGCAAGATCGCAACCGAGAATGAGATCGCTAAGATGCACGAGGATATCACAAATCGTATGACCGAGGTTATGAAGCTCGCGATCAACGACGAGATCTCGCCTCGTATGGATCTGAACAAGGAGCCCGACGCGATCGCATCGCTGATGTTCTCGAACGAGAAGGTCGTCAGCATGGATCCTTCGCGTGAGCCCGACGTTATGATGCCCAAGGAAGAATGCCCCAGAGTCAAGGAGATCAAGGGCAAGATCCGCACGGCAAAGGACGCGAGCGGCAAGCCCGTTTCCAAGATGAAGATGTACAACGTCTGCGACGGTCTCTTTGAGCCGATCATTGACAAGTTCTATGAAGATCCCACCCTCATCGCATACGGTGAGGACAACCGTGACTGGGGCGGCGCTTTCGGTGTTTACAAGAAAATGACCGAGGCAATTCCTTATCACAGATTCTTCAACTCTCCCATTTCCGAGTCGGCAATCGTCGGTTCGGCAGTTGGTTACGCAATGTGCGGCGGCCGTGCGATCGTTGAGCTGATGTATGCAGACTTTATCGGTTGTGCGGGTGATGAGATCTTCAACCAGATGGCAAAGTGGCAGGCAATGTCGGCAGGCATTCTGAAGATGCCGATCGTTCTCCGCGTTTCGGTTGGTTCGAAGTACGGCGCACAGCACTCTCAGGACTGGACGGCACACTGTGCTCACATTCCGGGTCTGAAGGTCGTATTCCCCTCGACCCCCGCAGATGCAAAGGGTCTGATGACGAGTGCCCTCAACGGTACCGACCCCGTGGTCTTCTTCGAGTCGCAGAGAGTTTACGGCTTCGGTGAAGAGTTCATGAAGGACGGCGTTCCCGAGGGTCACTACGAGATCCCGTTCGGCGAGCCCGACGTGAAGAAGGAAGGTAAGGACGTCACGATCCTGACGGTTGGCGCAGTTCTTTACCGCGCAATGGAAGCTGCCAAGATCCTCGAGGAGAAGTACGGCATTTCGGCAGAGGTCATCGACACCCGTTCGATCGTTCCTTTCAACTATGAAAAGGTCATCGAGTCGGTCAAGAAGACGGGTAAGATCCTCATCGTCGGCGACGCTTGCGAGCGTGGTTCGATCATGAGAGATATGGCGTCGAATATCACCGAGCTTGCGTTCGATTACCTCGACGGACCTCCCGTAGTCGTTGGTTCGCGCAACTGGATCACGCCTTCGTTCGAGCTTGAGAAGAGCTTCTTCCCGCAGGCAAGCTGGATCATCTCCGCGCTGGCTGAAAAGATCATGCCGATCCCCGGATACGTTCCCGAGGTGAACTTCACCGAGATCGAAAAGATCGAGCGCGCGAAGAAGGGTATCTGATTTCCTAACAAGGATCATTTGATAAAAAATAGCCTTCCCCGATCGGGGAAGGCTATTTTGAAAAGGAATTTATGAAGTATTATCGCTTAAAGACGACGAACCCCTATGAAAATCTTGCCGTTGAGGAATTTTTGCTCCGCACGGCGGACGATGACGTGTTTATGCTCTGGCAGAACGAGCCGACCGTCGTCATCGGAAAAAATCAGAACGCCTATGCCGAGGTCGATCTCGCGGCCGCAAGAGAAAAGGGGATCCACGTCAGCCGTCGGATCACGGGCGGTGGCGCGGTCTATCACGATCTCGGAAATATCAATTATACCTTTATTACCTCGCAGGAAAAAGCCGAGGTGCTTGATTATGCCTATTTTTGCGAGCCGATCCTCCGCGCGCTTGCCGAGCTTGGACTATCTTGCTCGCTCAGCGGACGCAACGACCTTGAATGTGAGGGCAGAAAATTTTCGGGCAACGCACAGCACGCGTCGGACGGAAAAATTTTGCATCACGGAACGATCCTCTTTGATACCGACGTGAGTGAGATGGCTTCGGTGCTCAAGGTCGATCGCGAGAAGCTCGCTTATCGCGGCGTGCATTCGCACCGTAGCCGCGTGGTCAATCTCCGTGAGATGCTTGGAGAGGGAACGACCGCCGAGGGGCTCGTGTCGCATATCGAGCGCTACGTTTTGGAGACGATGCAGGCAGAAGAAATGCCCACGCCGACAAATCCGCAGATCGATGCGCTCCGCGCAAGAAACGAGAGCGACGAGTGGATCTATTCCGAGAAGCGTTATCTGACGAACTATACGGTGGAAAAGAGAAAGAAATATCCGTTTGGCGTTGTCAAGGTGGCAATGGCGCTCGAAAAGGATACGATCGAGAGGATCCTGATCTCGGGGGATTTCTTTGGTAGGTTGCCGATCGAGGAGCTTGAGAGAGAGCTTGTCGGACAGAATCCCACGGCGCTGCGCGAATTTGATCCTGCCCCCTATATCGCGGGAATGACGTTGGAAGAATTTGCGGAATTGATCAGGGAATAAGTTTTGTATGAATTTTGTAGGGGAGGGGCTTGCTCCTCCCGTAAGTTTATTTTCTTTTCAAAAGAACTTGACAAACCGAAATTCTTGTGGTATACTATGTAAGCACTGTTTTAACGAGATGTGGCTCAGCTTGGGGACGTTTGCGAGCGCCGCCGGGGGCGGAGTAAGCGAGCAAAA
>JAFQPC010000037.1 GCA_017411935.1 Clostridia bacterium
ACCAACTACTCCAAGGATAAGAACCTCTGGCACCTCAGCCACGAGGGACTTGACCTCGAGGATACGGGCAACGAGCCCCTTTATGAGAAGGAAGGATTCCTCGAGATGGGCGTTTCTCCCATCATGGCTCCCGACGCTCCTACCTACATCACGCTCGACTTCGAGCATGGACGTCCCGTTGCCTTCAACGGTGAGAAGATGAGTGCCAAGGATATTATTCTCAACCTCAACAAGGTCGGTGGCGCGAACGGTATCGGACTTCTTGACATCGTAGAGAACCGTCTGGTCGGTATGAAGTGCCGTGGCGTTTACGAGACGCCCGGTGGAGAGATCCTCTACTTTGCACACAACTATCTTGAGACGCTGTGCCTCGACAAGTACACCGCGCACAAGAAGGCAGAGCTCGCGATCACCTTTGCTGACCTCGTTTACAACGGTCAGTGGTTCACCCCTCTGCGTGAGGCACTCTCGGCATTCGTAGAGAAGACGCAGGAGAACGTTACGGGTACGGTCAAGCTCAAGCTCTACAAGGGTAATATCATCAAGGCGGGCGCTTGGAGTGACTACTCGCTCTACTCCGAGGAGATCGCAACCTTCGGTGAGGATCACGTTTACGATCAGACCGACGCGACCGGCTTTATCAACCTCTTTGGTCTGCCCCTCAAGGTTCAGGCAGAGGTCAATGCCAAGAACGCAAAGAAAAACCAGAAATAAGATAAAGGAAAGAGTTTTGCCTGCCGCCTTTGGGTGACAGGCAAAACCTGCTAAATGAAAACGATGGAAAAAATGTGGGCAGGCAGATTTGCCAAGGCTTTGGACGCAAAGGCGGACGACTTTAACTCGTCGATCCGTTTTGACTGCAAAATGTATGCGCAGGATATTCGTGGCTCGATCGCGCACGCCGAGATGCTGGCGGCGCAGGGCATTATTTCGCAAGAAGATTGCACCGCAATCGTGGACGGGCTCTGCTCGATCCTCGAGGATCTTGACAGCGGCGCACTCGAATTTGATATGCGCTGTGAGGATATTCATATGTTCGTTGAGGCGGAGCTGACGGCTCGCATCGGTGATGCGGGCAAGCGACTGCACACGGCAAGAAGCCGTAACGATCAGGTCGCGGTCGACGTTCGTATGTATCTGCGTGACGAGGCAGAGGAGATCATCGCGCTTCTGAAAACACTTGTTGCGGACATTACCGACAAGGCGGAAGAGAATAAGGCCGTGATCGTTCCGGGATATACGCATCTGCAAAGAGCCCAGCCCATCACTTTTGGTCACCATCTAATGGCGTATGCTATGATGTTCCTGCGCGATATTTCGCGTCTTCGTGATGCCTCGGCAAGAATGAATTTCTCGCCGCTCGGCTCGTGTGCACTCGCGGGAACGACCTATCCCACCGACCGAAGAATGGAAGCCGCAAAGCTCGGCTTTGACGGAATTACGCTCAACAGCATCGACGGTGTCTCCGACCGTGATTTCTGCATTGAATTTCTCTCTGCGTTTTCTACGATCATGATGCACCTCTCCCGCTTCTCCGAGGAGATCATTCTCTGGTCGAGCTGGGAGTTCCGCTACGTTGAGCTCGACGATTCCTATACCACGGGCTCGTCGATCATGCCTCAGAAGAAGAACTCGGATATGGCGGAGCTTGTCCGCGGTAAAACGGGACGCGTTTACGGCGATCTTCTGACGCTTCTTACGATGATGAAAGGACTTCCGCTTGCGTACAACAAGGATATGCAAGAGGATAAGGAGGCACTCTTTGACGGCATTGAGACGGTGAAGATGTGTCTGGATATTTTTGCTCCGATGATCCGCACGATGCGTGTCAGATCGGAGAATATGTACCGTGCGGCACAGGCAGGCTTTATCAATGCCACCGACCTTGCCGACTATCTGACCAAGCGTGGTATGCCGTTCCGCTCGGCGTATAAGATCGTCGGTACGATCGTTGCCGAGTGCATTGAGCGCGGCTGTGTGTTGGACGATCTCCCCCTCGACGCCTACCGTGCGCACAGTGAGATCTTCGCGGACGATCTTTACAGCGAGATCTCGCTCGAGACCTGCGTAGAGAAGAGAATTTCCGAGGGCGGTACCTCGGTCGCATCGGTCGAGGCACAGATCGCGGCGGTAAGAAAGGAACTCGAAGTATGAAAAAGGTATTTATCGACGGTAGCGTCGGAACGACGGGTCTTCGCATTCGTGAGCGTCTCTCGGCACGAGACGACGTAACACTCGTCACGCTTCCCGAGGAGCTTCGCAAAGATCCCTCGGCAAGAAAGGAAGCGCTCAATTCTTGTGATATCGCGTTTTTGTGTCTGCCCGATCCCGCCGCCATCGAAGCGGTCGGAATGATCGAGAATCCCGACGTGACGGTGATCGACGCTTCCACGGCACACCGTACGAACGACGGATGGTGTTACGGATTTCCCGAGCTCTCGGACGAGCTTGCGAAAAAGCTTCCCACGGCAAAGAGAATTGCCGTCCCGGGCTGTCACGCCAGCGGCTTTATCTCGCTCGTTTATCCTCTCGTAGAGGCGGGTCTGATCTCACCCGAGCTTGGCATTACCTGCCACTCGATCACGGGATACAGCGGCGGCGGAAAGAAGATGATCGCCGACTACGAGGCAGAGGACAGAGATTTTCTGCTCGATGCACCGAGACAGTATGCGCTGACGCAACAGCATAAGCACCTCAAGGAGATGAAGGCGATCACGGGCATTGCCAAAGCCCCCATCTTCTCTCCGATCGTATCGAGTTTTTACAGCGGAATGACGGTCACCGTGCCGATCTTTGCGTCCGATGTCAAGGGCGGAATTGAAGCGGTCAAGGACGTTTACCGCAAAAAATATACGGGCAATATCGTATCTTACGTCGAGTGTGACGGTACGGGAATGATCTCGGCACACGCGCTCGCGGGCAAGGATTCGATGCAGATCACGGTCGTCGGCAACGACGAGAGAATTTTGCTCGTTGCTATGTACGATAACCTCGGCAAGGGCGCTTCGGGCGCGGCAGTCGAGTGTATGAACTACGTTTTGGGTGTCGCACCCGAGACGGGACTCGAACTTTGAGACAGGACAGAGAAAGGAACATAAAACGATGAAACAGATCGCAGGCGGCGTTTGCGCCGCAAAAGGATTTACCGCCAACGGCATTCATTGCGGGATCCGTAAAAATAAAACCAAGCGTGACCTCGCGCTCATTTACAGTGAGGTTCCTGCCGCAGCAGCCGCAGTATATACGCAAAACCTCGTGAAGGGCGCGCCTTTGACGGTGACTAAGAACCATATTGCGGACGGTGTCGCGCAGGCAATGATCTGCAATAGCGGAAACGCCAATACCTGCAATGCCAACGGCATTGAGGTCGCAGAGCAGATGAGTGAGCTTCTTGCTAAGGAAATGAATATTTCCGCAAAGGACGTCATCGTCGCATCGACCGGTGTTATCGGTCAGCCGCTTGATATTACCCCCATTCAAAATGGAATTCCCGCGCTCGTCGCAGGACTTGGCGACCATAGCCACTTCGCTTGTGAGGGCATTATGACGACCGACGTAAAGCCGAAGGAGATTTCTTTTGAGTTTGAGATCGGTGGAAAGATCTGTCATATGGGCGGTATTGCCAAGGGAAGCGGAATGATCCATCCCAATATGGCAACGATGCTCGTGTTCGTTACCACCGACTGCGCCATTTCTGCCGAGATGCTCTCAAAGGCACTCAAGGAAGACGTGAAGACCTCGTTCAATATGGTCAGCGTGGACGGAGATACCTCGACCAACGACATGGTTTCGATCATGGCAAACGGTCTGGCAGAGAATGCCGAGATCACCGCCGAGGGCGCAGACTTTGACGCCTTCTGCGAGGCACTGCACGCAGTAACGGCATACCTTTGCCGTATGATCGCCGCCGACGGAGAGGGTGCAACCAAGCTCCTCGAATGCGTCGTGACGGGAGCTTGCTGTGAGGATTGTGCAAAGATCGTTGCAAAGTCGGTCATCTGCTCGTCGCTGCTGAAGGCGGCAATGTTTGGTGCGGACGCCAACTGGGGACGCGTGCTTTGCGCGATCGGTTACAGCGGTGCGGACGTGGATATCAATGCCGTTGACGTTGCGTTTGCTTCTTGTAAGGGCGTGATTCCCGTATGCGCTATGGGCGCAGGCGTACCGTTCTCCGAGGAGAAGGCAAAGGAGATTCTCTCCGAGAGCGAGGTGCAGATCCTCGTTACCCTGCACGCAGGTGAGGGAAAGGCAACGGCTTGGGGCTGTGATTTGACCTACGACTACGTCAAGATCAACGGCGACTATCGCAC
>JAFQPC010000038.1 GCA_017411935.1 Clostridia bacterium
ATCTGCGGTATGGAGAACATCGACCCTGTCGGCGTTCACACGGGTGACTCGTTGGTCGTTGCTCCCATTATGACGCTTTCCGAGCACGATCGTAAGATGCTCAACGATTCGGCGATCAAGATCATTCGCGAGCTGAAGATCGAGGGCGGATGTAACGTACAGTTCGCGCTCAACCCTCAAAGCTCGGAATATTATCTCATCGAGGTCAACTCCCGCGTTTCGCGTTCGTCGGCGCTTGCGTCGAAGGCATCGGGTTATCCCATTGCCCGTGTGACGGCAAAGATCGCGGTTGGTATGCTTCTTGAGGACATCAAGATCGCCAATACCAATGCGGCGTTCGAGCCCGCGCTCGATTACTGCATTGCCAAGCTTCCTCGTTTCCCGTTCGATAAGTTCACCGCGGCATCCAACACCCTTGGTACGCAGATGAAGGCAACGGGTGAGGTCATGGGCATCGGTTCCAATCTCGAGGAGTGTCTCCTCAAGGGTATGAGATCGCTCGAGAACGGTGTTAATCACGTCTACCACCACAAGTTTGACAATATGGCGACCGAGGACATTCTTACCTATATCCACGAGTTCCGCGATGACAATATCTTTGCGATCGCCGAGCTGATCTACCGTGGCGTCACCATCGAGGAGCTTCATAAGATCACGATGATCACGCCCTACTTCCTCGAAGCGATCAAGCGTATCGTGGATATGGAAGAGGAGCTCCGCGTTCACGTCTTTGATCTCGAAACGCTCACCGCGGCAAAGAAGATGGGCTTTAGCGACAAGTACGTGGCAAGAATGTGGAACTGCTCCGAGCTTGAGGTATACGACTTCCGCAAGAAGAACAATCTGTTCCCTGTATTCAAGATGGTAGACACCTGCCACACGGGTGCGTATATTCCGTATTTCTATTCGTCCTACACGGGCGAGAATGCCTCGGTGCTCACCGAGAAAAAGAAGATCGTGGTGCTTGGTGCGGGACCGATCCGTATCGGACAGGGTGTCGAATTCGACTACTCGACGGTGCACGCGGTACAGACCATCAAGAACGCGGGCTACGGGCGATCATTATCAACAACAACCCCGAAACGGTATCGACCGACTATACGACGGCAGACAAGCTCTACTTTGAGCCGCTGACGCCCGAAGACGTGATGAATATCATCGAGTTTGAAAAGCCCGAGGGTGTTATCGCATCGCTCGGCGGACAGACCGCGATCAACCTCGCAGAGCCGCTGGACGCGCGCGGTGTAAAGATCATCGGAACCGACTGCGCTGCGATTGCCAAGGCAGAGGACAGAAATCAGTTTGAGAATCTGCTCAATGAATACGACATTCCCCGTGCGCAAGGACGTGCGGTCACCAAAATCGAGGACGGCGTTGCCGCTGCTGCCGAGATCGGCTATCCCGTACTTGTTCGTCCGAGCTTCGTGCTTGGCGGACGTGCGATGCAGATCGTTGGCAACGAGCAACAGCTCCGCCACTATCTGAAGACTGCCGTTGAGATCGACGAGGACAAGCCTGTTCTTGTTGACAAATATATCATCGGTAAAGAGGTCGAGGTCGACGCGATCTGCGACGGACGTGACGTGTTCGTTCCCGGTATTATGGAGCTTGTCGAGCGTACGGGCGTTCACTCGGGTGACTCGATCAGCGTTTATCCCCCCTTCTCGATCTCGGACAAGGTCAAGGGAATTATTTTGCAGTATGCCAAGAAGCTTGGTCTCGGCATCGGTATCGTTGGACTTTACAACATTCAGTTCATTGTCGATAAGAACGACAACGTCTTTATCATCGAGGTGAACCCCCGTTCGTCGAGAACCGTTCCGTTCCTTTCCAAGGCAACGGGCTACAGCCTTGCCGACATTGCGACCGAGGTCATTCTCGGAAAGTCGCTCAAGGAGCAGGGAATCTTCGATATTTATCCTGCCGAGAAGAAGCGTTGGTACGTCAAAGTGCCCGTGTTCTCCTACAATAAGCTCCGCGGACTTGACGCTTACCTCTCGCCCGAGATGAAATCGACGGGTGAGGCGATCGGTTATGACGATCAGCTCAACCGCGCACTCTATAAGGCACTTCAGGCATCGAGTATGCACCTGCAGAACTATGGTACGGTATTTGTAACGATTGCCGACAAGGATAAGGAGGAGGCGCTGCCTCTCATTCGCCGCTTCTACGAGCTTGGCTTTAACATCGAGGCAACGATCGGTACGGCGAACTTCCTCAAGTCGAACGGAATCCGTACGCACGTTTTGCAGAAGATCGAGACCGGTTCGAATGAAATTCAGGAGTCGATCCGTCAGGGACACATCGCGTACGTTATCAACACGTCTGACGTACAGTGCGAGAACCAGCTCAGCGACGGACGGCAGATCCGCGCGTGGGCGATCGAATCGGGTGTAACGATGTTCACCTCGCTCGATACCGTACGCGTTCTCCTCGACGTTCTCGAGGAGACCACGCTCTGCATCTCGACCATCGACGCATAAGAACCTAAGAAAAGGAATACGAAATGAAACAAGGAATTTTTACGATCGCCGAGAATATCGCGCTCACCGACAGCGTTATGAAAATGACGCTTGTCGGCGACGTGTCGGACATCACGGCATCGGGACAGTTTATTAATATCCTGCTCGACGGACTCTATCTTCGCCGTCCGATCTCGGTCTTTGACCGCGATGAGAGCTCGGTGACGATCATCTACAAGGTGGTTGGCAAGGGAACCGAGAAAATGAAGCAGATGACCGTAGGTGAGACGCTCGACATTCTCACGGGACTCGGCAACGGCTACGACCTCTCGCTCTCGGGCGAAAAACCGCTCCTGCTCGGTGGCGGTGTCGGTGTGCCCCCACTCTATCTGCTTGCGAAAAAGCTGATCGCCGAGGGTAAGACACCCACGGTGGTGCTCGGCTTTAACACGAAATCCGAGATCTTCTGTGAGGAAGATTTTCAGGCGCTCGGCATTACGACGGTGGTTGCGACCGCCGATGGCTCGTACGGTGTCAAGGGCTTTGTCACCGACGCGATGAAGACGCTCGACTACGATTATTTCTATACCTGCGGACCCGAGCCAATGCTCCGCGCGATCTATTCGGCGGCAAAGACAGAGGGACAGTTCAGCTTTGAGGAGAGAATGGGCTGTGGCTCTGGCGCGTGCATGGGTTGCTCCTGCAAGACCGTGACGGGCTATAAGAGAATTTGTAAGGACGGTCCCGTGCTTCGAAAGGAGGAGATCTTATGGGAAAAATGAGTGTGAACCTTTGCGGTATCGAGCTTGATAACCCCGTGATCCCCGCCAGCGGAACCTTTGGGTACGGCTACGAGTTTGCCGAAATTTACGACATTAATCTGCTGGGTACCTTCTCGTTCAAGGGAACGACCAAGGATCCGCGCTTCGGTAACCCCACCCCGAGAATTGCCGAGTGTACGGCGGGCATGATCAACGCCGTCGGTCTGCAGAACCCCGGCGTGGAGAAGGTGATTGCGGAGGAGCTTCCCAAGATGCGGAAGGTCTTTCACAAAAAGGTCATGGCAAACGTCAGCGGTTTTGCCGTTGCCGATTACGCTTATACCTGCGAAAAGCTCGACAAGTGCGAAGAAGTCGGCTGGCTTGAGGTCAACGTCAGTTGCCCGAACGTTCACGGCGGCGGAATGAGCTTCGGTACGTCGCCCGAGGCGGCGGCAGAGGTGGTACGCGCCGTCAAGGCAGTGACCACGAAGCCCGTCATCGTCAAGCTTTCGCCGAACGTGACCGACATCGTCGCGATCGCCAAGGCGTGCGAGGAGGCGGGTGCTGACGGTATCAGCCTGATTAATACGATGCTCGGCATGCGCATCGACCTTAAAACCAAAAAGCCTGTCATTGCCAATACGATGGGCGGATTTTCGGGACCTGCCATTTTCCCCGTGGCAGTGAGAATGGTGTATCAGGTCTCTCACGCCGTGAAAATTCCCGTGGTGGGAATGGGCGGCGTCAGCACAGCAGAGGACGTACTCGAGATGATGCTCGCGGGCGCGACTGCCGTTGAGGTGGGCGCGGCGAACCTCGTCGATCCCTTTGCTTGCAAAAAGATCATCGAGGATCTTCCTCGCGTGATGGAAAAATACAAGATCAATTCGCTCAGCGAAATTATAGGAGGTTGTTAAGATGGGAAAGGACGTAATTATTGCGTGTGATTTTGATTCTGCCGAGAAGGTGTTTGCGTTTCTCGACAAGTTTGAGGGATCGAGCAGAAAGCCCTTCGTGAAGATCGGAATGGAGCTCTACTATGCCGAGGGTCCGTCGATCGTTCGCGAGATCAAAAAGAGAGGACACAAGATCTTCCTTGACCTCAAGCTTCACGA
>JAFQPC010000039.1 GCA_017411935.1 Clostridia bacterium
CAATGCTACGTTTTGAGCCTTTTTCTTGTCAAGCTCAAAGCAGACACGGCGAAGTACGTCGTCAGGCTCTCCCTTACCGGAAACCGCCAAAATGACCAGTCTTTCATTTTCGCAAGAATATGCAGGGGGAATGATATCGATCGCGTTGTGATTCTGAGTAAGCTCGAATTCTTTCTTTACGATCTCAGCCATTACTTTCATTTTTGCTTTTCCCGAATAGTACAGGAATCTCATTTTCAATGCCATAATTTTTGCCTCCAAATAATAATGATGTATTCATTATAACAACAAACAGAAAAATAATCAATAGTTTTTTTGAAATTAATCAATAAAATACTGTGAAATATTATAAAAGCGGAAATCTGGCTTGACGGAACGCCTGCAATATGGTAAAATATAAGAAATTAAGAAATAATGAGATAAAAAAAGAGCTTTCTAAAAAGAAAGCTCTTCGGAAGAAGCAGTATTCTTTACAAAAGAGAATATTTCTGATATAATGAATTTATCAGGCAGGAAATTATACAAAATGCAAATTTTGTATAATTGACTTAGGAGTTTTTAGGAGAATTCTTTGTACTATGAGTTTTCTTGCTTTTGATTACCTTATCGTGTCAAATCCCCATCTCGATCCCGAATCTCTGAAAGATACCTTTTCTTTTTTCAAGGAACGCGGGATTCGAAAATTTATTTTCCTTTTGAATTTTGATCGTACACTTCATACCGTATCGCAAATCAAAGATCGCCAAAAGAAATTGAACGATCTGTTGCGATCGATTCGTCCTCACGGCATATTGGTAAATTCGTTTTTCAATTTTGTTTTATCAGATGGTATCGTATATGATCGATCCATTGCGTCCTTATCTGCAAAGACTGCACCGTTTCTTTTTGTAAAAACGCCGGTTCTGTGTGATGAGGCTTGGGTGGATTCTGATTTGAATTATTTGCTGTATAAAATGAACTGTCAACCCATCCTTACCTCATTTGAAGGAAATATTCTCACAAATTCTCAGACCAGAATCAACCAGATGATCCATTCCAACGCATACCGATTTAGTTTGGATTTAAATTATATTACGTCGCCGGATGCCGATTCTCGGATAATGGAAATGATTTCCCGGGAAATTTCTGTTTTTCCGTCGATCACTCATAGTTTGTCGAATTATGTAGGAATCGATCAAGCATTTGAGCAATACAAAGCTCGTTTGGGTGAACATCGGTATATGCTCGTTTGCCGCAACTTTTGGAACGCCGAGAAATATCTCTTTTCTTACTTATAATTATTATTGTACCAAAATTTACCAAATATACACTCAATTATACAAAACTTATTGATTTTTATTTTTTTGGTATTTTTGCTTGGTCGCCTCGCCTCCGCGAAGATGTCTTTCTTTTTTGTTCAAATCAAGAATTTCCTTGGTTTGCTCATACAACGTTCGATTTACACGCTTGAGATTTTGCGTAATATCCTTATGTACCGTACTTTTGCTGATACCGAATCGTGCGGCAACAGCACGAACGGTTGCTTTATTTTCCACCAAATACGTGGCGAGGAGTACACAGCGTTCTTTTCCCGATGAAATGTACATCATAATAAAAATCCCCTCTTCCCTTTTGCTGAGTTTTCTCTTTTCCTTATCAATATATGAGAAAAAATGTATGAATTATTATACTTAAAGGAAATTTTATGGAATCAAATATCAAAAGAATAAAAAAGGAAGAAGAAAAATTTGTTTCTTCCGACCGTTTGGAAGGAATGTCCTCGATCTCTGCGTTAATCAAAGCGATTGAGGCAAATACCAATCCACGACGAATTATCAAGATTTTATTCGATCAGGCAAAATGCAACTCTAAACGAGCTGAGCTTGGTTTCTTGCGAGCCAAAGCAAAACAGCTTGATTTTGAGATCGAAATGGTTTCTGCCGAAGTTCTTCAAAAGATCAGTATCGGAAGCACCCACGGCGGAATTATCGCCGAATGTACGTCGCGTGAATTGCCGTCGCTTACCGATGCGAAGATCAAAAAGGACGGCGTATATTTCCTTTTGGACGGCGTAGAAGATCCCTATAATTTCGGATATGCCGTACGCTCGCTTTATGCCGCAGGTGTTGATGGCGTTATTGTTCCTCCTCGAAATTGGATGGGAGCAGCCGGTGTCGTAGCACGATCTTCGGCAGGTGCCTCGGAACTGATGGAAATGTACGTTTGCGAACCGACCGATTCGGTAACATTTTTCAAAGAGCGAGGCTATTCCGTCGTATGCGCTGGCATTCGCGACTCGGTCTCTTTATATGATACTGACCTTTCCAAGCCTCTTTTTGTCATCTTGGGAGGAGAAAAGCGCGGAATTTCCAGAGCTCTTTTGGAACAAGCAGATCGGATCATTCGTATTGATTACGGTTCAAATTTTGGCGGCTCTCTTTCCACATCCGCCGCAGCGGCGATTTTTGCCTTTGAAATTCTCAGAGTCAATCGGTAATTTTAAAAAATAACCGATAACTATTTATCCTTTGTTAAAAAACTCGTGTTATAATTTTTATAGTTTGTTTGGATTTTATAAATAGATCGAGGTATCCGAAATGAAAAAAAAGCTCGCCGTCATTGGCGTAGGAAATATGGCAAAAGCAATTATTGGCGGTATTCTTTCAAAAAATCTTCCTCTTGAGGAAATCCTCCTTTTTGACCGAACTGCCACACAATATGAACCCTTCCGAAACAATGCTTTGTGTCGAACGTCAAACAGTATTACAGACGCAGTGAGCAATGCCGATTGTGTTCTTTTGGCGGTCAAACCGCAGAATTACGATGAGGTCCTTGCGGAAATTTCAAGTATTCCCGACGCGAAAGAAAAGCTCTATATTTCTATTGGGGCAGGAATTTCTTCGGAAAGCGTTTCCCAACGTCTTTTAGGCGCGCAGGTCGTCCGCGTGTTGCCGAACCTTCCGATGCTGATCGGTCAAGGAGTTTCGGTCATTTGCCAAAATCCCGCCTTGAACACCAAGGATTTTGAGTTTGTTTGCAATGTATTCCGTTCGGCGGGAAGCGTTCTTTTGATTGACGAGAAGGATATGAACGCCATTATTGGAGTAACATCTTCTTCTCCTGCTTACGTATTTCAGTTCATTTCGGCAATGTACCAAGGCGCTATTTCGCAAGGTCTTGACAATAAGGATCTTTTGGATGCCATTTGTGACGTTGTAATCGGTTCGGCACTGACCTTGAAAAATTCTTCCGATACCCCCGAAGAATGGATCGCCCGTGTTGCTTCCAAAGGCGGTACGACAGAGCGCGCATTAGCAACGCTAAAGGACTGTCGCTTTTCCGAGGGAATTGGCGAAGCAATGAAGGCATGTACCGCGCGCGCAGACGAGCTTGGACAACTCTCTAAATAAGGTTCGTCATTTTTGATTCTCGCTTTGCATAAAGTATTACTGTTAAGGAAAAAGCAAGGGAGATTCAACGATGGAGTACACAAAACGGTATTTTATCTCAAAATTCAAGCACAATGTGCAAGCAAGAATTTTATTTCAATACTTTTTTCTAACACTCATATGCGTCATCATAGGTCTATTCCTTGCAAGATCCGCTTCCCTATCCTTTCTTGGGGAACAGGCAATTCGACATTTTGCACTTCCCTTCACTCATTGTAGTTCTTTTCGCGAAGTCTTTTGGGAATTCTTTCATTATTTTTGTTCGGATCTGATCTGCATAATTCTGCTGCTCCTTTCTGCTTTTTCGCTACTGAACTGTTTTTTTTCGGATATCGTTCTCGCCTTTTTGGGGTTGCGGCTTGGAGTTACGACGGCGATGTGTTTTTCACTACGTAACATAGGCTATGATAGCGAACGTTGGGGACTTTTTCTGCTTCGTTTGGCAATCACCATTTCTTTCGTGTTCTGTGCCTATCACCTATCACACCTCTCCTATGAATTTGGAAAAAAATCAAACCAAGGACGAGTTTCTCTTTTTCCAAAACTTACGGTGATGCTATTGGGAATCGCTCTTGCGCTGACAAGCATCATTCTGGTATTCAATATTTTATACTGTGGATTTATTTTTTTAATATAAATAACAATAAAAGATAAGGAATAAAAAAATTGAAAAAACGAAATCAAGACAATAAGAAAAAATTTAAGCTTTTCGATCCCTATCGTGACGGAAAAGGCGTTTATGAGGCAGAATCCAGAAAGCCTACTTTGAAATTCTTTTTCGTGCTTCTTTGGAGAAAGCTTTCTCAGCTTTTCCAGTTGAACCTGTTGATGCTTGTAAAAATTATCCCGTTACTCGTAATTGCAGGAATCTATTTGTTAGGATCAAAAACACCGATCGTAACCGATTCGATCTATATCCCGCTTTCCGGTGTTGGTAAAATCCTACCCACGGCATCTCTCACGACCGAATTGGACCTCGCTTCGGTTCACATGCAATATCCCGTACTAAATACGTGGATGAATGTACTGATCATTGTTATGGTTCTCTTCCTTGCCCTTACGTGGGGATGGCAATCGGTCGGTGCTACTTACGTACTTCGCGGACTTTTCCGCGGTGATGCTGTGTTCGTATTTTCGGACTTTTTCTACGCGATCAAAAAGAATTTCAAGCAAGCCTTCTTTATGGGTCTTCTTGATTTTATCATTAGTGCCGTTCTTATCATTGATTTTATTTTCTTCTATTATCGAACAGGAACATCCTTCGGTATAGATATGATGTATTTTATGATTTTCTTGATGGGAATCATTTATATCATGATGAGATTTTATCTCTATCATCTTCTTATTACGTTTGAACTTAAGAATTTTAAAATTGTAAAGAATGCGTTTATTTTCTCTATTCTCGGAATCAAGAGAAATATTATGGCACTTTTGGGCTTTGTATTGCTTCTGGCACTTCATATTTTCTTAATTATAATATTTATTCCTATCGGTATTTCGATTCCGATTGTTTTGCCGTTCGTTTACATTCTGGCAATCTTTGGTTTTATTTCCACTTATGCGGCATATCCGATCATTGATCGTTATATGATCCAGCCTTACGAAGCTTCTCAAAAAGCAAATTCCGCCGAAACGAACGAGGAAGAAAATAAAGAAATAACTGAATAAAATTCAAGGGGATCGCGAAATTATTCGTGATCCCCTTGAATTAGTTCTGACACTGTAACAAACTCGTAACCACGAGCAAGAAGCTCGGGAATGAGCAATCTTAACGCTTTGCAGGTCGTGTTTCCGCCAGAAACGTAATCGTGCATTAAAATAATATCCCCACTGTGAATTTTTCCTGTCACATTCCGATAGATCTCGGACGATGGTGTCAGCGCCCAATCCATCGTATCAATGCTCCAAAGAACGATATGGTATTCCATTTGAGAAAGTAGTCCTTTGAGCGCATCGTTCATCATCCCTTCGGGGGGACGAAAGACACGAGGACGAAATCCGCAAAGTCGGTAAATGGTATCCTCACACTGAACGATCTCATTCTGCAAGGCTTCGGCGGATAGTTTTTTGATCGGCAAATGCGAATACGTGTGATTTCCGATTTCACACCCTGATTTAATGATTCGTTGCAGATCATCCGGATAATTTTGGGCATTGACTCCAATAATAAAAAAGGTAGCAGTAACATGGTATTCCTCTAAAATAGCTAAAATTTCTTTGGTATACCGTGGATGCGGTCCATCATCAAAAGTCAAGGCGATCTTTCCCTCACAATTGGTATTGCGACAATATACCTTTCCGTAAGCTTCTTCTGCGGAAAGATGAAACGAAGTTGGAAAAATAAACAAAACCACCAAAAGAATCCATGAAATTAATTTTCTCATCCTTGTTTCTCATTTGTGCAAAGTTCATTCAAATTTCCAAAGCGAAAACCTTGCGATTTCAACGTAACGATCAGATCTTTAAGGATCAGAGCATTGGTTTGCGATGTCGGATGCAATAAAATCACAGCTCCGTTGTGCATATATTTCAGAAGCAAAGCTTTTGCTTTTTCGGGATCGGGTTGCTTTTGGTTATCCCAATCTGCATACGCAAGGCTCCAAAATACCGTATGGTACCCTAGATCTGACGCAAAGCGAAGCGACCGTTCATCAAAGGTTCCCTCGGGTGGACGGTAATATTTTGCCATCTCTTTTCCCGTGAGTGTTTGATACATTTCTTCAAGTTCTCGAAGCTCTCGAGAAAAAGCTTCTTTGTCATCTACCTTACTCATATCCTTGTGTCGCACCGTATGATTACAAACAAGATGTCCTTCCTCTGCCATACGGCGAATCAGATCGGGATTCTTTTGAATCAGATGTCCCAAGACAAAAAAAGCGCTCACAACATTTTCTTCTTTCATTACATTGAGGATCTTTTCAACATTTCCGTTTTCATATCCCGCATCAAAGGTCAGATAAACGACCTTTTCTTCAGAATTATCACCATGAGAGCGGTCAATATAATATCCGCCATAGTTTTCGATCCAACGCATATTGGCATCGGCAATCGGTTGTTTGTGCTCTGTGTTCCTGACACAGTACCAATGAAATACCGTATCTTCCGAAGCAGAAGCAGAAAAAGTAAAACTGCTAAAAAAGCAGCATACGCAAATACAAGCAGAAATCAATTTATATTTCATAGGATCACCCCCATAATAGTTTTCACAAAACTGAAAAACAAAAAACACTCAATCGCAAAAAAACGATTGGGTGTTTTTGTTATAAAACGATCAATTATACAATGGAAAATTCTTGAAATCCACCATTTTGGTAAACGTAAAGCGAACGAAGACCGCAGGAACGCGCATACTCGATCGCATCTTCAAAGCCATAAAGAAGCTTGCTTGCCATATGCGCATCGGAAGTAATAATCATTCTTCCCTTCTTTTCGGCAATTCTTTGACAAAGGAAGCGCGGTGGATACGGAATACTTCTGCGTCCGCGAGCCATTGCCCCCGTGTTCATTTCGATCAAAGGATCGGACACAAGCACCGCATCGAGTGCCTCCAGAGCCAAGGATTGATAGTGTGAATCGTCTTCATCCAAATAGCCATATTGCTCGTTGAATTTGGTCAGAAGATCAAAATGACCGACAATATCACAATTCGTTACCGAAACCACCTCGGAAACCAAAGAAAAATAATCCTTTGCCAAGGCAAGTGCATTGCCTCCGTAATACGTCTTGATATCATTGAGAAATTCCTCGGGGTTGACGTCTACGGCAATAGGAACACCTTGAGGTTTGACGTAGTGTACCGAACCGATCACATAGTCGTACGGCTCAGTTCGCGTCGGAGAAAAATAATCTTGTTCGATTCCGAGAGCAATCTCTATTTTCGAAGCATATTTTTGCTTGAGTGAAAAAATGTCTTTTCGATAATTGGAAAGACGTTCTCCCGACATACACCAACTATCGCAATCGGCAAACGGAAGCTCTGCATGCCCCGAAAAACCGATACTACACATTCCGAGCGAAATAGCCGCTTGTACGATTTCTTCGGGCGTGTTTTTTCCGTCGCAGAAGGTGGTATGCGTATGAAGATTGGAACGCGGAATCATTTCGTCATCTTCTCTTGCTTGACCTTGTGATCGATCACGTGGCGCGAAGCAAGCTCTTTTTTGATATCGTCGATCGAAATGCCCATTTCAATCATCAGAACCATCACATGATATACAAGATCTGAAATCTCATAAATCGTTTCCGCCTTATCGTCAGCTTTTCCTGCGATGATAACCTCGGTGCATTCCTCGCCCACCTTTTTCAGGATTTTATCAATTCCCTTCTCAAAAAGATAGGTCGTATAAGAGCCTTCCTTTTTTTCAATCTTTCTGCCCTCGATCACCTTCATCAAAGCATCGAGCGAAAAGGCTTCTCTCTCGTCACTTTCATACACAGTTTCGTTAAAACAAGAATCCGTACCTAAATGACAAGCGGGACCGTCCTTATAAACGGTAACGGTCAGGGCATCACGGTCGCAATCGGTCACAATGCTGACGATGTGCTGACGGTTTCCCGAGGTTTCGCCTTTTCTCCAAAGGCACTGACGTGAGCGCGACCAGAAGCAGGTCGTACCCTCTTCCATACTGATTTTGAGACTCTCGCGGTTCATATATGCTACCGTCAATACCTTTTTTGAAACGGCATCGACGACGACGGCGGGAATCAAGCCCTTTTCATCAAATTTCAATTCTTCGATATTCAGCATAATTTTCTCCTGTGATTATAATCTAACGTTAATATTTTCATTCGCGAGCTTCTGCTTGAGCTCCTTGATATCTACCTCGCCAAAGTGGAAGATCGACGCAGCAAGACCTGCATCCACCTTCGGAAGCGTCTGAAAGAGTGTTACAAAGTCTTCCATCGAGCCCGCACCGCCAGATGCAATAACAGGAACGTTGACGGCTTGACAAACGGCATCGAGCATCTCAAGATCAAAGCCTTGCTTTACACCGTCGGTATCAATACTGTTTACCACAATTTCCCCCGCACCGTTGGCAACACCACGCTTGATCCATTCAATCGCCTCAATGCCCGTATCCTCGCGTCCGCCCTTGGCAAAGACGTGAAAAGCACCGTCTACGCGCTTCATGTCTACCGAAAGCACCACGCACTGATCGCCATACTTTTTGGCAGCGTGATAGATCAGATCGGGATTCGCGATCGCACCTGAATTGACGCTGACCTTATCTGCACCGCATTTGAGAACACGATCAAAATCGTCGAGGGTACGAATACCACCGCCCACAGTTAGGGGAATAAAGACACGCTCTGCCGTTTGACGAAGAATATCGGTAAAAAGCGAGCGATCCTCGCAGGAAGCGGTAATATCATAAAAGACGAGCTCATCCGCGCCACATTCGCTATAAAACTCTGCCAAAGAAACGGGCGAGGAAACGTCTCGCAGGTCCAAAAAATTGACTCCCTTAACCACTCGTCCGTCACGGACGTCAAGGCAAGGAATAATTCTCTTTGTAATCATACCGTCTCCTTTGCCACAGAAATTGCACGGGATAAATCGATCGCTCCCGTATAAATGGCTTTTCCTACAATGGCACCGTATAAGCCCATCGTAGAAAGCACTTCTACGTCTTCAATCGAAGATACTCCGCCCGATGCGATAATATTTAATGTAAAGCGATCGTAAAGCTCACGATAAAGTTCCCGATTGGTGCCCGCCATCATACCGTCCTTGGAAATATCGGTACAAATGATCGTGCGAACGCCAAGATCTTGCATCTTTTGACAAAAATCAAAGCAAGAAAGCGTCGAAACCTCAAGCCACCCCTTGATTGCCACCATTCCATCCTTGATATCCAC
>JAFQPC010000040.1 GCA_017411935.1 Clostridia bacterium
CATCTACAGTATTTCTCGTATGGGCGTCCCACTGTACTCCAAGGTTCAGCAATCGGTTGACGGCATGGTTCGTGTTGTCCGCGAGGACGCGCAGGGTATCCGTGTGATCAAGGCGCTCTCAAAGGTAGATTACGAAAACGCACGCTACAACAAGGCAAATATGACACTCCGCCGCAACGAAACCAAAGCAGGCGTGATCATGGGCGTGGTCAATCCCATCATGAACCTTTTGATGAATATGGGGATCGTGGCGGTCATCGCGGTCAGTGCCTATTTCGTGGCGCAAGACCGCTCCTCTGCCTCTACCGTCATTGCCTTTATGCAGTATTTTACGCTGATCTCTATGGCGATGATGTCGCTTTCAAGAATGTTCGTAATGTACACGAAATGCGCCGCCTCTGCAAAGCGCATCTCGCTTGTAATGAATTGCGCCAGTGAGTTGAAGCGGGTCGAGAACGACGGAAAGGGAGACACCTCTCTTCACATTTCTTTTGAAAACGTGACCTTTTCCTATCTCGGTAAAAAGGACAACCTGAAAAACGTCTCTTTCTCACTCAAGAAGGGGGAAAGGCTTGGCATTATCGGTGCAACGGGAAGCGGAAAATCCACACTTCTACGTCTCCTGATGCGCTTTTACGATGCCGACGCGGGCATGATCCGCATTCACGGAAAAGACGTACGCTCTTATACGCAGGAAGAACTGACTTCAATGTTCGGCGTGGTATTCCAAAACGATTTCCTATATGCCGACTCAATCGAGGAAAATATTCGCTTTGGCCGTGATCTCTCAAAAGAGGATGTGATCGCGGCGGCAAAGCTCGCGCAAGCCCATGATTTTATTATGTCCTTCCCGGAGGGCTACGCCCACGGCGTATCTGCCGGAGGAACCAATCTTTCGGGCGGTCAACGCCAACGCGTACTGATCTCACGAGCCCTTGCGGCACGTCCCGAAATTCTGATCCTTGATGACTCGTCCTCGGCGCTCGATTACAAGACCGATGCCAATCTGCGCCGTGCGCTTTCAACGGCACTTCCCGAGTCTACCGTGATGACAGTGGCACAACGCGTCAGCTCGGTCAAAGGCTGTGACCTCATACTCGTCATTGAGGACGGCGAGATCTTTGGTTGCGGCAAGCACGAGGAGTTGATGGCAACCTGTACCGAATACAAGGAAATCAGCGATTCGCAGATGGGAGGTGCTTTCCTTGACTAATCAAACCGTAAACACCGATACCCCAAAGACCAAAAAGGGGATCTTTATTCGACTGAGCAAATACGTTTTGCAACAATGGCCTCTGTTTATTCTCGCATTGATACTGACACTCGGAGCAAATCAGCTCGCCCTGCTCGGTCCACGATATTCGGGAGCCGCGATTGATGCCATTGCGTTAAAAAGCGGCGTAGACTTCCCCACCGTCCGGGAGAACGTTCGCTTTATGATCGGCTGTTACGTGATCTCGGCATTGCTTTCCTACGTACTCGCAGTCGTGATGCTCCATCTGAGCCAGCGGATCATCTACAAGATGCGAAAGCAGGTCTTTGAAAAGCTGACCACGCTTCCGGTAAATTACTTTGATACACACGCAACGGGTGACATTATCAGTCATTTGTCGTACGATATTGACACCATCAACAGCACACTCTCGCACGACCTGATTCAGGTAATGACGAGCCTTTATACGGTAATCGGCTCGCTCGTATTTATGTGGCAGATCTCAAAGCCGATGATTCTGATCTTTGCAGTGACCGTTCCCGTCTCCATTCTTTTCACACGCTACCGCTCGCGTGTGGTTCGTCCGTTATTCCGCAAGCGAGCGAAAAAATACGGCGAGCTGAACGGCTTTGCCGAGGAAATGCTGACCGGCTCACGCACAATCGCTGCTTACGGACGGCAGGACATCATCTCCGATCGCTTCAACAAGATCAACGACGAAGCCATGAGTGCCTTCTACAAGGCGGAATACCAAGGCACGATCCTATACCCCATCATCAATTTTATCAATAACCTCTCGCTTACCCTTGTTGCCGTGATGGGCGGAATCCTGTATATGCTCTCACAAAACGGCACAGTACTTGCCACCTCTGTATTCTTCATTACGCTCGGCGGTGTAGCGCAGTTCGTACAGTATTCGAGAAAATTCGCAGGACCGATCAACGAGTTCTCAAATATTCTTCATGAGTTCCAGTCGGCGTTCTCTGCCGCGGAGCGCGTCTTTGCGATCCTTGACGAGTCCCCCGAACCGACCGATACCCCCGACGCCAAAGAATTTCGCGAGGTTCGCGGAGATGTCAGCCTTTGCGATGTCTCCTTTGGCTATACCGAAGACAGAACCATTTTGAAAAACGTTTCGGTCACGGCAAAAAAGGGGCAAACGGTTGCGATTGTTGGTCCTACGGGCGCGGGAAAAACCACGATTATTAATCTTCTCATGCGCTTCTACGATCAGCAAAGCGGGGAGATCCGCATCGACGGTATCCCATCGATCGAGCTGAAGCGTGCCGATCTGCGTCTTGCCTTTACCATGGTTCTTCAGGATACGTGGCTTTTCTACGGCACGATCTACGATAACATTGTATACGGTCGTGAGGACGCTACACCCGAGGAGGTCTATGCGGCGGCAAAATCGGCAAAAATCGCTTCGTATATCGAAAGCCTTCCCGACGGTTATGAAACAGTGCTATCTGACGACGGTGTGAATATCTCCAAGGGTCAGAAGCAGTTGATCACCATTGCCCGCGCGTTCCTCTCAAAGGCACCGATCCTGATTCTCGACGAGGCCACCTCAAACGTAGACTCGCGTACCGAGATACAAATACAGACCGCTATGACCGATCTGATGAGAGACAAGACCTGCTTTATCATCGCGCACCGTCTTTCAACAATCCAAAACGCAGATACCATTCTCGTAGTAAAGGACGGCGCGATCCTGGAGCAGG
>JAFQPC010000041.1 GCA_017411935.1 Clostridia bacterium
CCTACCGTATTGAAAAACATACTTCTCTCACCGATCCACTACGCTTCGAAATACCACGGTATCGGGGTAATCGCGCAGAAGCGTTTCGACGTTCGGCGCGGCTTTTTTGGAAACGACGCAGATGACCATTTTTCGGTCGGTCCCCGAATACGCGCCGTGCGCGTCCACGATCGTCGCGGGCAGATGCAGGCGATCGGCAATTCCCTGCCGCAAACCCTCTCCGTCGGCGGTAATGATCTCAAATCGTACCGCCTCGCGCCAAGCGTCGCGCAAATGATTCGACGTAAAGCTCGTCACGAAGAAATAGAGAATACTGCAGATCACGGGCTCCAGCTTCATTCCATACACAAAATACGAGATCATCGCGACCGCAAAATTGATTCCGAAAATAATATTCATCATGCGAAGATAGGGCTTTTTCCGCTTGATGAGCGCCGCGACAATATCAATACCGCCGCTCGACGCGTGAAGCTTCAGCGTAAAGGCATACAGCACTCCGCGAATGACACCTGCCACAAGCGGCGCGAGCACGGTGCTCGTTCCACTCTCGGTATAGAAATAAAATGCCGATAGATCGACGTATCGCAACAACACCGTCACCACCGAAAAGACAATCACAAAGACCGTCGTCTTGACGAAAAACTCCCGCTTCAAAAAAATATACGCCAAGATCAGAAGCGGAATATTCACAAGCAAGGACAAGTATCCCATACTCACATCGAGCACGTCCTGCACCATCGTACAAAGTCCATCAAGTCCCGCAGGAGCAAAACGGTTGGGAAATACGAAGATCGCATAATTGAGTGCCATCACGACAGCAATCAGAGAGAGTGCGCAAAGCTGCCCGATGTAATATTTTTTGCCAAGGTCACGAATTTTTCCCATTTTTTCAAAAATCTCCTTTTCCGTCCTTGACATTATCATAGCACAATGATATAATATAGTCAAATTCTTTTAATTTATAAAATTTATTAAAAATTTCTATGGAGTACCTATGTTTCAGAAATACGACTACGTCCTTGCCGTTGCCCACGAGAAAAGCTTTACGAAAGCGGCACAGAAGCTCTTTATCTCTCAGCCGACGCTGAGCGTTGCCATCAAAAATATCGAAAATGACCTCGGCGCTCCGCTCTTTGAGCGCACGGGCTCACAGGTCCTTCCCACCGAGGTCGGACGCGAATACATTGCCTCCGCCGAAAAAATTCAGCAGATCGAAAAAGAATTTTCGAATAAGCTCGGAGACATTTACCGTCTGGAAACCGGCTCGCTGAGCGTTGGTGGAAGCAACTATCTTTCCTGTTACGTGCTCCCGAAGATCATCACTCGGTTTTCCGCCGAGCACCCGAAGATTACCGTAACCCCCGTGGAAGCAAACTCGATCGCACTTGCTAAAATGATTGAGAGTGAGGAAGTCGATCTCGTCATTGACAGCTTTGAGGACGTTACCGATCAGTACGAGTGCCATCCCCTGCTCTCCGAATGCGTTCTTCTCTGCGTTCCCGCCGAATTTTCGGTCAATAAGGGGCTCGAAGACTACTGCATTCTCCCCGAGCAGCTTCAGAACGGAAGCGTGGATCTCGATCAGATCCCGTCACTCCCGATCCGCCGTTTTGCCGAGGAAAAATTCATTCTTCTCAAAAGCGGAAACAATATGTACCACCGCGCCAAGAGCGCCTTTGAATCGGCGGGGATCACGCCGAACGTTCCCTTTCTCGTGGATCAGCTCAACATTTCCTATGCGCTTTCGGAATCGGGCCTCGGCATCTGTTTTGTGACCGATACCTTCATTCACTACGCCCGTCCGCACGAAAACATCCGTCTTTACAAGATCAATGAGGAAGCCGAGAGCCGCACTCTATACGTTGCTTACAAGAAAAACCGTTACTGCACGCACGCGATGCGCGAATTTGTTTCGACCGCGCAAAAGATCCTTGGAGTATCGAGCAAAAACACTTAAAACATCTTGCCAAATCAAAAAAACCGTGCTATAATAACCGTGATATGATTTGTAAAGGACGTAGCCATATGACAAAAGTGATACAAGCTTACATACAAGAACATACCGACGAGCTCTTTTCTCTTTTAAGGGAGCTCTGCGCCATTCCCGCTCCCTCGCATCACGAGGAGCAACGCGCCGAATTCTGCAAATCCTGGCTCGAATCAGCGGGAGCTGAGGGAGTCTATATTGACGATGCAAAGAACGTCGTTTTCCCTTACGCCTGTGAGGGAAGCGAGAAGATCTCGGTCTTCTTTGCCCACACGGACACCGTCTTCCCTGACACAGAGCCGATGCCTTACGTGGATGACGGAGAAAATCTTCTCTGCCCGGGGATCTGTGACGACACGGCAAATCTTGCCGTGCTGATGATGACGGTAAAATTTCTGCTCGCGAAAAAAATCACCCCGCCCCACGGCATTCTTTTCGTCTGCAATTCCTGCGAGGAAGGGCTTGGCAACCTCAAGGGCGCGCGTCAGATCTTTTTTGACTATGCCGGTCGCGTCAAGCAATTCGTGACCTTTGACGGACATTTTTCCGAACTTGCCGACCGCTGTGTCGGATCGCATCGCTATGAGGTCGAGCTTCGCACCGAGGGCGGTCACTCCTATGAAGCATTTGGAAACCGAAACGCGATCGCCGAGCTTTCGCGTCTTGTCACCGAAATTTACGACATCAAAGTGCCCGTCATCGGCAACAGCAAAACGACCTATAACGTCGGTATCATTGAGGGCGGTACGTCGGTCAATACCATCGCGCAGAGCGCAAAGATGCTTTGCGAATACCGTTCGGATAACGAAGATTGCCTTGCCACGATGCAAGCACATTTTGAAAGGATCTTCGCCGCTGCCAAATCCCGTGGGCTGGATCTCACAGTCACGCGGATCGGAGAGCGCCCCTGCATGGGGAAGGTCGATCTCGCAAAGATCGAATATATGGCTCATACGGTAGCCGAGATCATCGAGCGCAACACAGGGTTCTCGGTGGAACGCGTTTCAATGTCGACCGACGCGAACATTCCCCTTTCTCTTGGCATTCCCTCTCTCTGTCTTGGTGTCTGTGAGGGTGGCGGAATGCACACTCGCGAGGAATGGCTCGTCAAAAAATCTTATCATCTTGGGCTTGCCGTCGGCATTGAAACCGTGCTTGCCCTGACAACGGAGGAAAACTGATATGAAATTCACCGCAGCAGGAGATATGATCATCGGCAGACGGATTCCCGAGGATTTCGTGGGCTACGATGAGCTCGCGCCCATCATCAAGCAGGGGGACGCTCGCTTCTTCAATCTCGAAACCACGCTCCACAAGGAAGGCGAGTGCTTTGCCTCGGAAACGAGCGGCGGAACCTATCTTCGCACCAACCCCGAGGTGCTGGACGACATCAAAAAGTTCGGCTTTAATATGACCTCGTTCAACAACAACCACGTCACCGATTACGGCATCGACGGTCTTCTCCGCACGCTTGAAGCAGTCGAAGCCAGCGGTCTTGTTCACGGCGGTGTTGGCAGAAATCTTGCCGAGGCGGCAGCGCCCCGCTATCTTGATACCTCGGCAGGCCGTGTGGCTATGATCAGCGTCAACTCGACCTTGATGGGTGAAATGATCGCAGGAGAGCAAACCGCGCGCATCAAGGGACGCCCCGGCATCAACCCCTTGCGAGTCGTCGAGCACATAGAGCTTGATCCCACCGATTTTTCTGCCATCAAGCAGATCATCGACAAAACCGGCATTAACGTACAGCGAACCCTTGAAAAGAAAGAGGGCTACCACGGCGGCGCGGATAATATTACCGAGATCATCGGCGGTATGACTCTTCTGCCCGGAACCGAAACCAAGTACGTACAAAAAGCAAATGAAAAGGATCTTGCGCGTATCAAGAAGGCAATTTACGAAGCAAAGCTTGGTGCGGACTACATCTTCGTCTCGCTCCACGCGCACGAAATGGGCGGCACCGAAAAGGAAGACCCCGCCAAGTTCCTCAAGGAGTTCGCGCACTTTTGTATCGACGAGGGTGCCGATGCTGTGGTCGGACACGGTCCGCATCTGCTTCGCCCCATTGAAATCTACAAAGGCTGCCCCATCTTCTACTCACTGGGCGACTTTGCGCTTCAACTCTACAACGTCGAGTTTGCGCCGCAGGAAATGTACGAGCAGTATGGCCTTGACGCCTCGACCTCGACCGTACACGAGCTTCTCAAAACTCGCTCCAAGAATTTCAGTCTCGGTCTTATGACCGACCACCGTATGTTCGAAACCATCATTCCCTTTTGGGAAACCGACGAGCAGGGCAAGCTGAAGCGCCTTACGATCTATCCCGTGGTCTCCCCGATGACGGGCAACAAGAGTGAGATCGGTCTGCCGAGACTTGCCAAGGACACGTCCTTCCTTGACGACTTTATCCGCCGTTGCGAAGCCTACGGCACAAAGCTTCAAAAGAACGCCGACGGTTCATTTGACGTTATTCTCTAATAAAAAAACAGCACGCATTCGTAGAATGCGTGCTGTTTTTTATTCGTTACGGCTGCATCTCAGCCGCTTTTTTTGCGAGTTCAATTTTTGCTGCCAGATCGTTCAGCATCGGGGTATAGCCGACCGCCTTTGCTCCTTCATTGATCAGCTCTGCCGCCTCGCGGGATTTTTCAGCGTTCAATCCCGTAACAGAGGTCAGACGTTCCGAGGTCAAAAGGTTGATGATCATTTTGTCGGTATTTTCCTTACCGATCGTCTCGGTCGCAGCCATCGCATCCATCAGCGGGCCAAGCGTTGTAATTGCCGTCAGATCCTTCAATCCTCCCGTTTTGACCGTTTCGGTCATCGCCGCCATTTCGGCAAGCGTCTCGGCAAGCAGCTTTGCTTCGAGCTCACGGTGTTTTACCTTCGTGGAGTCCAAATCAATATTCGTCATCGGCGCGCCCATTGCCTCGCCAAAGAGGTCAATACCAAATTCCGAAAGATCGCCGACCAGCGGAGCGAGATGATCGTTCTTCAGAAGGTCGCCCATCACCTTTTCGGTAACGTCTTTCTTCTTAAACATACTCATCGGGTCTTGCTTGACCTCGGTCAG
>JAFQPC010000042.1 GCA_017411935.1 Clostridia bacterium
ACGATCATTGATCGTGGAGATTCTATTGCGAACAGAACCGTGGCGCACGAACGCTTTGTGCGCGATGGCGTATTGGATACCGAATCCAATATTCAATTCGGTGCGGGGGGTGCTGGAACCTATTCCGATGGCAAACTTTTGACAAGAGTAAACGATCCCAGGGTGTCGTACGTTCTTTCTCGATTTTGCGAATTTGGCGCGCCGCAGGAGATCTGGACCGCCGCAAAGCCACATATTGGAACCGATCGCCTTTTGGGAGTGATCGACCGAATGCTCACACGGATAGAAGAACTTGGCGGTCGGGTCATTTATCGGTGTCGCTTGGACGGAATTTCCGAGATGGCTGACGGATGCGTTGTGGCGAAAACGAGTAAGGGCGACTTTCTTTGCTCCTCGTTGGTATTAGCACCTGGTCATAGCGCGAGAGATACTTACGCAATGTTGATGGCGAACGGATATTCCATCGAGGCAAAGCCATTTTCGGTGGGCGTTCGCATCGAACATCTGCAATCGAAGATTGATGAGGCACTTTACGGAAGCTTTGCGGGTCATCCCAGACTTGGCAAGGGAGAATATCATCTCTCGGATACAAGCTCGGGACGGGGCGTTTATACCTTCTGTATGTGCCCCGGAGGACAGGTTGTGGCGGCAGCATCCGAAGAAGGGGGCGTTGTTGTCAACGGAATGAGTGTGTATGCTCGCGACGGAAGAAATGCCAATTCCGCCGTTTGTGTTTCGGTTCGCCCTGAGGATTACGGAGCGACACCTGAGCGTGCGATCGCGTTTCAAAGAAATTTGGAGCGTGCAGCATTTTTGGCAGGAGGCTCGGATTATTTTGCACCGATTCAGACGGTGGGCGACTTTTTGGAAGGTCGGCGGGGCAGTGAACCCGGCGCAGTGCTTCCCAGCTACCGTGACGGCAGAGTCCGATGCTCGTCGATGGACGGGATATTGCCGAGATTTGTGACTGAGGAGCTTCGCAGAGGTCTTCGCAGCTTTGATCGAAAGCTGTCTGGATTTGCGTGTGCGGAGGCAGTGCTTTCGGGCGTGGAGACCCGTACCTCGGCACCTGTTCGGATCTTAAGAGATGAGGAAATGAGAGCGTTCGGACATCATAGCATTTATCCGTGCGGAGAAGGCGCGGGATATGCCGGCGGAATTACCAGCGCGGCACTCGACGGCATTCGGGTGGCAGAGCGGCTGATTGCTCGTTTTTTGCCGAACGAGAATGATTTTTGTTAAGATAAGTTTAAGATATATTGAGGTAAATCCATGAGGGAAATCAAACGCAAGAAGGTATGGAAAGAAAAATATGCCTTCGGAGATGAAGATCGGGACTTGGCCATTCAGACGATGGCATCGGAACTGGGTGTCTCGGAATGGTTGTCGATCTTGCTCTACAATCGAGGCTACCATACCGCAAAGGAAGCTGAACGCTTTCTGAAATTAGAACAGGATAATTTTCACGATCCCTATCTTCTTGCTGATATGGAGCGCGCGGTGGAGCGTATTTTTTGTGCTATCGAAAACCGTGAGAAAATTTATATTTACGGAGATTATGATGTGGACGGCGTTACTTCGGTAACCGCGCTGTATCTTTATCTTCGAGAGCTCGGCGGTGACGTTGGTATAAAAATTCCGAAGCGCGAGGGCGAGGGATACGGTGTTTCTTGCGCGGCGATCGATACGTTAGCCGCCGAAGGAACGTCGTTGATCATTACGGTGGACACGGGTATTACCGCCAATGCTGAGGTGGAATATGCGAAAACCCTTGGCGTGGATTTTGTTATTACCGATCACCACGAATGCCGTACCGAACTTCCCAATGCTTGCGCCGTAGTGAATCCCCACCGTCCCGATTGCCCGTATCCTTTTAAGGAGCTTGCGGGCGTTGGCGTGGTTTTTAAGCTCTTATGTGCGTGCGAGATTCGTAGATGCCGTGAGGATGAGCGTCCCGTGATTGATGGGATTCGTCGCGTTTGTATGAGATACGCAGATTTGACTGCCATTGGAACTATTGCGGATGTAATGCCCGTTCTTGATGAAAACAGAATGATCGTCAGCCTTGGTTTGAAATTGATGGAAAACACCTCTCGTCAAGGATTGCGTGCTTTGCTTGAGGCTTCCTCTCGCCGAGGAAATGAGGATGCGCCGAAAAAGATTACCTCGGGTATGATCGGGTTCGGTGTCGCACCGAGAATCAATGCAGCGGGTCGAATTGGCGATGCCGCAACGGCAGTCCATCTTCTTTTGGAAGAGGACGAAGCTCGCGCAAAAGAGGCGGCAGAGGAGCTTTGCGAGATCAACCGTCGCCGTCAATCGGAAGAAAATGATATTGCGGTAGAAGCATATCAGAAGATCGAAGAGACGTTTGATCCTGAAAACGATTTTGTCATTGTATTGGATAGCAATCATTGGCATCAGGGAATTATCGGAATCGTTGCTTCCAGAATTACCGAAAAATACGGCTTGCCATCAATTTTGATTTCCTTTGATCCGCTGACGGAAGAGGATCATCCGATGGATGACGGAAAAGGCTCCGGACGAAGCATCAAGGGAATGAATCTGGTCGAAGCATTGAATTACTGCGACGAGTTACTTTTGAAATATGGCGGACACGAGCTTGCGGCAGGACTTACGATCAAGCGTGCAAATTTGGAAGAATTTCGCCGCAAGATCAATGAATATGCAAAAAATCATTTGAGTGAGGATGTTTTCAGTATTTGCATTGATGCAGATCTTGCGATCCGAATGAAAAACGTAACGATGGAGCTCGCCAAGGAAATTTTGCTCTTGGAACCTTTCGGTACGGGAAATCTTGCGCCCGTATTTATGATGCGCGACGTGACAGTGAAAAAAATCACCTCGATCGGCGCGGGAAAGCATACAAGACTTCTGTTGGAGCAGGATGGCATTTGTATGACAGCCCTCTATTTCGGCGTAGCGACTGAAGAGCTTGGTTTTACGGTCGGTGACGTGATCGACGTTCTTTTTCACGTGGATATCAATGATTACAAGAACGTGCAGAGCGTGCAAATGATCCTTCAGGATACACGGATTGCCGAACGTTATGCAGACGAGTTTGACCGACAAAAACAGAGATACGAAGAAATTTTGGCGGGATCCGGATTTTCCGTCTCGGAAGAAATTTTTCCTATACGCGAGGATTTTGCGCACGTTTATAAGGTGCTACGTCGGGAATCTCGTGCAGGAAACTGTTTTTTGGGGATCAAGGATATGTTGCGATTAATCAATGCTATTCCCGGAGAAGCACCAATGAATTATGGAAAACTGAAGTATATTCTTCGCGTATTCCATGAGCTTCGGCTTTGCGAGGTAGAGGAAATACAGACCGATCTCTATCAGTTTCGTATTTTCTTTAATGCTTCTAAAACCAATATTGAAAAATCATCTATTTTGAAAAAGCTGAAAAGCCAGTGTGTTGATCTTCATTGATTTTGGCTTTCGGCATAAGGAAAGGCTATTTCTCTATGTCTTGTGAGAATCGTATCGAATGCAAAAAATTATATGATTTATTGTCTGTCTCGGGAAAGTCGTACGATCTTGAAAAAATTAAGGCGGCGTGCGATTATGCTGCAAAGCTTCACGAGGGTCAGTTCCGTGTCAGCGGAGAGCCGTATATTTCGCACCCGATTGCGGTAGCTGAAATCGTAGCAAGTCTTGGATTGGATACTAATTCGATCTGTGCGGCGCTTTTGCATGACACGGTGGAAGATTGCTCGGATAAGACCGATCTTCGTGAGATCGAAGTACGCTTCGGCAAAGAAGTTGCAATGCTGGTAGACGGACTTACCAAGCTTGTCGTGCTCAACGTTGAGGATAAGGAAGAGGCGCATATCGAAAATATCCGAAAGATGCTTCTTGCGATGTCTAAGGATGTACGAGTCATCTTTATCAAGCTTTGTGACCGTTTGCACAATATGCGCACCCTGAGTGTGAAGGCGGATCCCAAGCGCCGTTCAACGGCACTTGAAACGATGCACGTTTACGCTCCTCTTGCGCATCGACTCGGCATGCAGAAGATCAAGCAAGAGCTCGAAAATCTTTGTATTTCTTATCTTGACCCGATCGGCTATGAGGAGATTCAAACCTACATCGAAGAAAAATACGGTGAAACGATAAATTTCATCGAAAACGTCCGTCATTCGGTCGAGGAAAAGCTGAAGGAAAATAATATCCATTTTACACTGGAAGGTCGCATTAAATCGGTATACAGTATTTACCGAAAGATGTTTACACAAAACAAGAGCTTCGATCAGATCTACGATTTTTACGCGCTTCGTATTATCGTGGATACCGAATTGGAATGTTATACGGCGCTTGGCTTGATTCACGAGAAATTCAAATCGGTGCCGGGACGCTTTAAAGACTATATTTCGACACCGAAGCCCAATATGTACCAATCGTTGCATACGACGGTCATCGGACGCGACGGAATTCCGTTCGAGGTTCAGATCCGTACGTGGGATATGCATCATATCGCAGAATACGGTATCGCGGCGCATTGGAAATATAAATCGGGAGAAAAGTCCAAAGAGGAGATCGACAAAAAGCTCGAATGGATTTCTCGTTTGGTAGAAACCGAGGACGAAACCAAAGATCCCGATGAATTTCTTAACGCACTGAAGACCGATATTTTCCACGACGAAACCTTTGTATTTACCCCCAAGGGTGACGTTATTGCGCTTCCGCAGGGATCTACTGTGATCGACTTTGCGTATTCGATCCATTCGGGTGTCGGAAATTCGATGATCGGTGCAAAGATCAACGGAATGATCGTTCCGATCGACCGCGCTCCCGAAACGGGAGATATCGTGGAAATTCTGACGTCCTCTGCCTCGAAAGGACCGAGCCGCGATTGGCTGACGATTGTAAAGACCAGTGAAGCAAGAACGAAGATCCGAAGCTGGTTTAAGAAAGAAAAGCGTGCTGACAATATTGTGGCAGGTAAAGCGATGATCGAAGCCGAATTTCGTAAGTTTGCGAAGGCGACGACCGAACCCAAGAGAAACGAAATGGTTGCCGCTGTTGGAAAGCGTCTTGGCTTTATGAGTGCCGATGACCTTTACAATACGCTTGGTTATGGCGGAATTTCAATGGGAAAGCTTTCGGGTAAGCTTCGCGATGAGTACGAGCGAAATCTGGAAGCTCTTGAAGCGGAAAATGCAGAACCGATCACGGTCGAGCAGATCAAGGTGGTTTCCAATCCTAAGACGGTACGTTCGGGCGGCGGTATCGTCGTTGATGGAGCGCACGGATGTCAGGTCAAGTTTGCGCGTTGCTGTAATCCCTTGCCGGGAGATGAGGTCGTCGGATTTATTACCAAGGGCTTTGGAATTTCGATTCATAAGACCGACTGTCCGAATGTAAAACAGGGAAAGGAAAATCCCGAAAATGCCGACCGTTGGGTAGAAGCACATTGGGAACAAGGAGATGCTTCCTCGGAACAAAGTATGTACGAGGCACAGATCACGATTTATGTGCGTGACCGATTGGGAATTGTTGCCGATATTTCGGTAGCGCTTTCCGAAATGCGTGTCTTCTTGCTTCAAATCAATACAGCAACGGGAACTGTTCCGGAAGAGTCGATCATTCATTTGAAGATCAGCTGTAAGAACGTGGAACATTATAATTCGATAGTATACAGATTGCGTGCGATCAGCGGTGTTCTTGATATCGGAAGAGGA
>JAFQPC010000043.1 GCA_017411935.1 Clostridia bacterium
AGAAGCTCAGAGAGCTCGTTGTATTCCTCGCCACCAACGTTCAGGGCACAAGCGCCGTCCGCATAGCTGTTGAGGAGAGAGTAGAACTGACGAAGCAGCTTCTTGGCTTGTTCTTTTGTCATTCCGTTTTCGAGAGAAGCCTGATAGTAAGGATAGACGTATTGGTCAAATCGTCCGAGCGAGATGCTGTACCACGCGTTCTCCGCGATGGGAAGCAGGAAATGGATGAACCAAATCGACGCGAGCGCATCACGAAAATCCCGTGCGGGCGAAAAAGGAACGGTGGCAAGGGAGCTTTTCATCAGTTTTATTTGTTCTTGTTTTTCTTTGCTTTCTGTCAAAGCCATTTGCTCGTCAAGAAAAGAAAGTGTTCTTTGTATCAAAGCACGAACTGAACTAAGGGTGTCTCGCATTGCCAAAAGCATCGGATCGTTCGGCGTGATTGCAAGCTCGCACTTGATTTCGTTCTCATAATGAGAAAGACCGTGGTGCAAAATTTTTTCATAGTTTACGAGCGTGTGACCGCAGTCTACTTTGCTTCGTGTACCAAAAGAGAGCATTCTTTCCTCTGCCTTTTGAATCTCCTCGGGTAGTTCCTCGTCGGGAAAGGTGCGCTCGACATCACATGTTTTGTCAAAGATAAACCAACCGAAAAACTCGTCGTCCTCGCGAAGCTCGGGGCGAAGATGCGAGAGCATCAGATCGAATTTTTTGACAAAACGCTCGGTCGGGGAGAGTGGTGCTAAAAGATCGTAATATTGATTTCGAACAAAGCGTTCGATGTTACCGTCGCAAAGCTTTTTCATACATAGGCCTCCTGCGGAAAAATTCACCTACATTATAGCACACAAAGATCACAAAAGCAAGTTTTTTATTCAGTAAATTATCAAAGCGTCGCTTTATTGTCGCCACCGTCGGCGACGACGGTGTGACCGCAGATGATCTCGCCGTAATCGCTCATCAGATAAAAGGCAAGCTCCGCGATCTCGTCGGGACGGATAAAGCGTTCGATGGCGTGGCGTTCGTATTTTTGGTCGATCTCGTGGGCATAGGACGCGATCATCGGAGTAAAGGTCGCGCCGGGGGCAATGCCATTGAGGATAATGCCGTTGTGACCGTATTTCTTACCGAGCGCACGCGTCCACTTGATGATGGCTTCTTTCGACGCTCCGTAACTACCACGAATGTCCATACACGCGGCGTTCGACGCGAGATTGAGAATATTTCCGCGAACTTCTTTTTCGAGAAAATAGTTGATCTCGTTTCTCATCAGGAAAAATGCCGCCTTGAAGTTGACGTCGGTGAGCATCGTCCATTCGTCGGGGGTGATGTCCCACGGCTCGTAGCCGCGTCCGATCGTGCCCGCGCCGAGCGCCGCCGCATTGACAAAGCCGCCGATGCCGCCGAGCTTCGCTTCGGCTTTTGCGAAAAAGTCGCGGTGCGCGTCGCAGTCGGCAATATCAAAGGGGAGATAGTGCAGATGATCGGAAGCAATTTCAGCCGCCGCTTCGGCAAGCTTTTTCTCGGTTCGTCCGACGATTAATACCTTGGCACCAGCTGTGCAAAAACGTTCGGCAATTGCCTTGCCGATGCCGCTACCACCGCCGAAGATGACGATATGATCATTTCTTAATTTCATAGGATTCTCCTTGTTTTGGTTTTATTGACACAAAAGCATATTTTGGGGATTTTGCGTGAGTAGTCTGTCAATGGTTTGTTCACTCAGTTCGTTTTGTAAGACGGGGAGCAGCCGTTCGAAGATCAGTGCGTATGGGTTGTCCTCACGGATCGCGGCATTTTCGTGCAGACCGTTAAAGGTCAGACCGTCGTGCGAGAGCAGAAGCTGATCGGCAAAGCCGCGTTTGCAAAGCGTGCGGATATGTTCGGCTTTTTGCGCATAGTATTCGGCTCTCGACGATTTGTAAATGCGGTCAAAGCCAAGATAACAGCCGATCTTTGCCAGTTCAGTGACGTAATCAAGATCGTCGGTGTCGCTCAGGTGTCCGAGCGTCAGCGCTTTCGGCGAAACTCCGTGAGCAAGCACGGCTTGCAATACGGCTCTTCCGTTTTGATTTTTCGCGTTGGTGTGAATGATCAGCGGCAGAGCTGTTTCTTTTTGCACCGAGCAGATCGCCACAAGCAGCTTTTCCGAAAGCTTGCTCATCGTTTCCGCTTCTACCGCAAATTTGAGAACGCCCGCACGGGAACGTTCGACGTCGGTCAGCAGTATTTCCGTGATTGCTTCCTCGGAAAACAGATCCAGCACGGCTTCCTCGGTGTAATAAAATCCCGCGGCAGAAATGACATGGACTTCCGATTCTTCCGATACCCGTTTCAAAACATCAAGATCGCGTCCGAGGTTGATCGGGGTGCAGTCAACGATCGTGCCGAGTCCGTAAGCTTCTTTTATCTCGCGCAAATGCTTTGCGGACGCTCGGACCAGCGTTTCTTTGTCAAGATAGCGAGCGCCGAGCATCGCTTGAAAATATTCAAAATAGCAGAAAATATGCTCGTGAGGCAGAACGATACCAAGTTCTGCCTCTGAGATTTTTCCCAATACGGTGGAAATTTGTTTCATTTTATTTCATTATGCCTGCTGAACGGTACGGTTGACGATCTCTTCCTGAATCAGCTCGGGCAGGACGTTGAAGGATGCCGAGAAGCCCGAGACACGCACCTTGAGGTGACCGTGCTTTGCGGGATCCTCGCGTGCGGCGAGAAGTTCTTCTTTCGTAACATAGTTGAGCTGAACGTGAAGTCCGCCGAGCTTGAAGTATTCCTCGATCATATGGCAGACCTTATCGAAATACTCGTCGTTCTTCATCAGAGCGCCGTCGATCATCATATTGCAGACGGTTGCGCCGCCGAGGATGCCCGAGGGGTCCATCTGTGCGAGCGACTGCATCAGCGCCAAAAGTCCGTTTCTGTCCTTGCCGCCGCACTGTCCCGTACCGACCATAAAGCCGTCTCCCGCATAGCGTGCATCGGGCGTTGCGGGGGTTCTTCTTCCGAATTCCATGTGGTGCGGGTTGTAGCCCGCAAGTGTACCGACGAGCGGACGTGCGCCGTTGGCAAGGCGGCGAGTGGAGAGAATACTATGGAGCTCGGTGGTCACGCGGCGCGCCATCTCATCCGAGAGGGGATCGGCATTGCCGAAGAAGCGTCCGCGCTTGTAAATGTCGGTGCGAAGGTCGTCGTCCTTCTCCCAGTTGGAACGAAGCACCTCGACGAGGTATTCCATCGTGATCTTCTTTTCATCAAAGACATACTGCTTGATAAACGAAAGAGAGTCGATGAGGGAAATAATTCCCATCGCACCAATGCCACCGATGGCGGTGCTGCAACCGTACTGTGTGGGCGAGGTTGCGTTTTCGATACAGCCGTCGAGCAGGAATGCGCTGAGGACGTTGATATCCTTCGTACGCATTGCGTCAAATTGATCGGCATACCAAAGGATTTTGTCAAGATCACTCTCAAGCTCCTCGCGGAAGATCGCGTAAAATTCATCAAAGCTTTCGCACTTTACGATTTCGTCGGTCTTTTCATAGAGTGTCGTTACCATACAGCGCATAATATTTGCCGTACAGCCACCGAGCCAGAGCGTGCCCGGGAAGGACGGCTCGTTACAGCCGACCATCGTATAGCGGACGGCTTTGCTCAGAGGAAGCTCGAAAATCTCGGTCAAGGCTTTGAGGCGAGGCTCGTCGTTGACGAAAGCGAAGCGCTTGTTCTTGTCGTTTCTTTCGCACTCAAGCATAAATTTGAGTACCTCGAAGGGCGTTTTCTTCGTCCAACGGAGCGAAATCGCGGGACGGCGCGTGTCGATCGACATCAGCGCCTCAACGATCAGACGCGAAAGATCGGTAAAGCCGTCTTCCAGACGCTCGGTGTAGCCGCCGATCGCAAAGTGACACTCGGCGGTTTTATCGGCGTGCGCGTGACCTGCGGGGGTGTGAGCGCTCAGGTGAATGAAGAATTCGGCAAGCAGCTCCTTGGCTTCCTCGCGCGTGATGATGCCGTTTTGAATATCGTGCTCATAGAGCGAGAGCAGGGTACGGTCGATGGTTCCGACACTGTCAGGCAGGAACTGGAAGCAGAAGATGATCGCTTGAAGTCCCTCGTAAAAGCTTTGCGCGGGCGTTCTCGGAACGCGGCGGCAAATCTCGGCGAGCTTCAAAAGCTCTGCGCGTCTTGCTTCGTTCTCGCAAACGGCGGCGGCAGCCTCGTGCGCCTCGGCACACTTTTCCGACCACTTGATCAGTCCGCGGCAGACGATCTCCACACCACAGAGGTAGTTGTATTTCTCTTTGTCGAAACGGTATTTTTCTTTGTAGTAAGCGATCTTTTCGAGCGAGCCTTCGATGCCGTTTTCTACGATATAGGTGTAGTTGGGTGCCGAGTGCTGCCATTCAAAGATCGTCAGATTTTCCTGATATTTTGGCCAATAGAGCTCCTTTGCCGCCTTTTGGAAATTTTCGTGTCCTTTACGGGAGAATACGTCGGCAGGCGTGTTCTGTAGGGGCTTTGAGAGAAAACGGAGCATACCCGTATAGCGGTTATCCTCGGTCAGATACACGGGTTGGCAGAGAATATATTCGATGATGCGCTTGCCGTTCATCACCGCCGTGGGCAGTGCCAGATCCATCGGATCAAATTCGGGGGTGACGGTTGCTTCGTACAGGTCGCGTTCGCGTGAAAGTGCTGCAAGTCTTGTTACTCGTTCGGTCATAATCAAAAATCCTTTCTTAAAATAAATTACTTTTTCGGTGGTTTCCAAGGAGAGTATAGCAGATTTTTTTCATCGATACAATGACGCTTTTGATATTTTTGTACTTTTCGACACAAAACTCTTGCAAAAAAGAAAAGAATGTGATATAATTAGCGCAGAAAAAGGGGGGTCATGATGGAACAGAATTTTATTATTACGAAAATTTCGCGAATTATTATGGTAGGCGATGAGGAATATCCTGAAAAAAGAACCTCGTTTTCACATGAACTGAAGCATCAGGAATTGATTTTTGCCTTGAGTGGACGGGCAACCGTACTATTTAACGGAGAGACACTTTCCACCGAAACGGGAACGGTGCGATTTCTTCCCGAGGGAAGCGTGGAGCAATACGAGGTCATTCGTCACGAGCGCGGCGCGTGTATTGATATCTTTTTCGACACTGACGTGCCAATCTCGGAGTGCGCATTCGTGCTGAACGGGCTTCACAGTGAGAAGCTTGAGGGACTGTTTAAAAAGGCGTTTGCGCTGTGGGTAGCAAAGGAAGAGGGCTATTATTTTGAATGTATCGCACTTCTTTACCGCATTTTTGCCGAGTTGCAAAAGCAGAACTACGTACCGAGTGAGCATACCGAAAAGATCGCGCCCGCCGTGGAGCTCATTCGCGAAAAATTTTTAACCGATGAGATTCGAATTTCGGAGCTTTGCCAAGCGGCGGGGATCAGCGAGAGCTACTTAAAGCGCCTCTTCCAAGAAAAATACGGCGTCTCACCAAAGCAGTATATCATACGTCTCAAAATCAATCACGCCTGCGAGCTTCTTCGTACCGAGCGTTATACCGTGACGCAGATCGCTGAGCTCTGCAATTTTTTCGACGTCTATTATTTCAGCCGTCAGTTCAAGGCGCATATGGGTATCACACCGACACAATTTGTGAGAAAATATCGCTCGTCGAAATAAAAAAGCAACCTGCCGCTGCAGGTTGCTTTTTTTGCTTCGTTCAGAGCCGATAGCACGCATCCGAGATGGCTTCGGGCATCTGGGCAAAGCCCGACGTGCCGTAGCGTCCGCTGGAGGCGAGCGCCGATTCGATGCGAAGCAGACGGTTGTACTTGGCAACGCGCTCGCTTCGGCAGGGCGCGCCCGTCTTGATAAAGGGGGCGTTCATCGCGACAGCGATGTCGGCGATCGTCGTGTCCTCGGTCTCGCCCGAACGGTGCGAGAGAATGAAGCGGTAGCCCGCGTCCTTGGCAAGATGAATGACGTCGAGCGTTTCGGTGAGCGTTCCGATCTGGTTGGGCTTGATGAGAATGGCATTGGCGGCGTGGCGGTCGATGCCCGCGCGAAGACGAGAGGTATTCGTGACGAAAAAGTCGTCTCCCACGAGCATAATTTTCTTTCCAAGATGTTCGGTCAGCTCACACCAACCCTCGAAGTCGCGTTGGTCGAGTCCGTCCTCGATCGAGAGGATCATCGGATATTTTTCGCAGAGCTTGAGCCAATATTCAATCAGCTCACGTCGGCTGTAACGGCGGCGACGCTTGGGCATCATATACGCGCCGCCGTCATACCATTCCGAGGCGGCGGCATCGAGTGCGATCTTGATCTCGTTCGTCGTGTATCCCGCCGAGGAGATCGCGTCGCAGATCAGGTCGATCGTCTCGTCGCTTTCAAGATCGGGCGCAAATCCACCCTCGTCACCGACCGTGGTAGAGAGCCCCCTCTCTTTCAGAAGACGTCCGAGCGCGTGATAAATTTCGCTGCCCGCGCGAAGCGCCTCGGAGAAGCGGGAGAAGCCGACGGGAACGATCATAAATTCCTGAATTTCCACGTTGTTGGCGGCGTGTGCTCCCCCGTTGAGAATGTTCATCATCGGCACGGGGAGACGGTAGGCGTCCACGCCGCCGAGATAGCGGTAGAGGGGAATATGATACCAATTGGCGGCGGCACGCGCCGAGGCGAGCGAGACGGCGAGAATGGCGTTCGCGCCGAGGCTTGATTTGTTTTCGGTGCCGTCGAGCTGGAGCAGAAGACGGTCAAGCTCACATTGCTCGGCGGCGCTCACCCCCGCAATGGCGGGAGAGATTCCTCGGCAGACCGACGAGACGGCGTCGTGGACACCGCGTCCGCCGTAACGGGATTTATCTCCGTCGCGTTTTTCATGCGCCTCGTAAATGCCCGTCGACGCGCCCGAGGGAACGCTGGCAACGCCCACCGTGCCGTCGGCAAGAAAGACCGAGGCTTCGACGGTGGGATTTCCTCTGGAGTCGAGGATCTCTCTGGCACAGCATTTGATGATCTGCGGTTTATTCATAGATGTTACCTTCCTTTTTCTTTTTTGCGATTCAAGGATAGTATGAACTTCGCGCGGGAGAACTATCCAAAAAAATGGCAAAAAATGCGTCTTTTTCATAGAATAAAAAGAGCCAAAATTTTTTAGCAGAAAGGAAGAGAGACGTGGTTATTTATACGGTACAAAACGGAGATACCCTTTATTCCATTGCGCGACGGTACGGAACGACGGTCGCGAAGATCGTGCGTGACAACGAGCTTCCGAGCACGGCACTGACGGTGGGAGAGACGCTTGTGTTGCTACAACCGCGCACCGTTTATACGGTGGCGGCGGGAGACAATCTTTATTCGGTCGCGCAGAAATTCGGTGTGACGGTGGGAGATCTTTGGCGAAACAATGCCTTTCTTGGCGGGGGGACCGATCTTCGCACAGGGGAAGTGCTGACGATCGTTCCCGAGGAACGCACTTCCGATCGCGAGATCTCAGTCAACGCTTACGTTTATCCCAACGTCGACCGCGACGTGCTTCGGAAAACTCTGCCATATCTGACTTATCTGACGCTCTTTAGTTACCGTACCGAGGAAGACGGGGAGCTGGTCGGACTTGAGGACGACGAGCTCATCGAGCTGGCGCGTGCCTATGGCGTCGCGCCGATCATGCTCGTTTCCTCACTCTCGGAGCGAGGAACGTTTTCTCCCGAGCTGGCACGCGAGCTTCTTTCGAGTGAGGCGGCAAGGGAGATGCTCATCGAGGAGATTGCGGCGACCCTCACACGCAAGCGCTACGCAGGCGTTGAGGTCGATTTTGAATATGTTCCCGATGAGGTCGCCGACGAATACGTGCAGTTTGTGCGAGATCTGAGGGCGCGTCTTTCGCCGAATGGCTACGAGACCTTTGTCTCGCTCTCTCCGAAGACCTCTGCCGATCAGCCAGGACTTCTTTACGAGGGACACGATTACGCGGGAATGGGGGAGGCGGCAGACAAGACCTTTCTGATGACCTACGAATGGGGCTATACCTACGGTCCGCCTATGGCGGTCTCGCCCGTCGATAAGGTGCGTGGAGTGCTCGATTACGGGGTGAGTGAGATCCCGTCCGAAAAGATCGTGATGGGCGTGCCGAATTACGGATACGATTGGAAGCTTCCGTTTGTTGCGGGCGAGAGCCGCGCACGCTCGCTTGGCAACGTCGAGGCGGTGGCGCTTGCCAAAGAAAAAAGAGCGCGCATCGAGTACGACGAGGTCTCGGCGGCGCCCTATTTTCGGTATTTTGAGAGAGAGGGTGGCGTGCCCACAGAGCACGTCGTTTGGTTTGAAAACGCAAACAGCGTTGCGTCACTCATCGGTCTTGTCGAGAGCTTTGCGCTTGACGGCATCGGCATCTGGACGGCAATGAAATATTTCCCACAGCTTTGGCTTGTGCTGAATGCTACCTATCCGATTCGGAAAATTCTGACTTAACGGGCTTGTCGACGGAACTCGGTGGGAGACAGCCCGACGTTCTTCCGAAAAGCGGCGCTGAAATAATAAATATTTTCATAGCCGCACCGCGTCGCGATCTCTCCGACCGAGAACGAGGTGGACGAGAGCAGGCGGCGTGCCTGCTTCATTCGTTCCTCGGTCAGAAATTCTCCGATCGAGCAGGAAAATTCGCGGCGAAATTTGAACCCCAGCGTGCTTGGATTGCTTCCTGTTGCGTGGCAAAGATCGCTGATGGTGATCTTTTGGGAAAGCGACGCGCGCACAAATTCAACGGCGCGCCGTACCACCTCGTCGTGGCAAAGACGGAGATTGGTTTTAGGGTCGACGGTGCCCTCACTTTGCTCGTCGAACCACAGCCAGAGAATATCGTCCAGAAGATGCTCCTTGTGGTAAAGAGAGCGCGCGTCAGAAGTGTCGATGAGGGCTTCGTAGGCACGGATATCGTCGAGAAATCGTTCTTTGTTTTTGAAAAAGATCTTTCCCGTCGGCAGCGGAAGCGTAAAGGAGCATTTGGGATTTTGTCGGAATTTGATAAAGACGAAAGAGATGGGAGAGAGCACCGAACGCGAAAAGAAGACGTCGTCGGTGAAGATCGCACAGTCGCCCGCCTCGAAGATCGTTTCCGAGCCATCAATACCATCAATGTTCAAGCGAAAGCTTCCTTCCTTTAAGTAGAGTAGGGCATAGGTCGGTTGAAGCCCCTCGGTAATGTCAAACTCCTTGCGGTGCGCCATCTTGCTTTCTATAAATTCAAACGGCTTTTCCATCGTTTTATCTCCATTTTATTGTTGGATTTTATAAATAATATTTTATCATATTATATGGATTTTGTAAAGAGGGTTTGCTATAATAAAGAAAAACAAACAAAATTAAGGAGATAAAATGATGGAAACGATGACGCTTTCGGTTGGAAAACATTACGACTGTGACGTACTTGTCGTCGGAGGCGGTCCTGCGGGCGTGACGGCGGCAATCGCGGCGGCAAGAGAGGGGGCTGACGTGCTCCTCATCGAGCAGGGCGGATTTTGCGGCGGTATGGCAACCCGCGGTCTTGTCGGTCCGTTTATGACCTGCTACGATGCCGAGGGCAAGGAAATGATCATTCGCGGTCTTTTTGAGGAGATCGTCGACCGCATGGTCGAGCGCGGCGTTGCCATTCACCCCTCGCAAGTGATGGGCGGTACGGCATATACCTCGTGGATCAAGATCGGACACGATCACGTCACCCCCTTTGAGGCAGAGGGGTTAAAACTCGTGCTTGACGAGATGTTGACCGAGGCGGGTGTGCGCGTGCTTTATCACACCGATTTTCTTGAACCGATCGTCGAGGGCAACAGCGTCAAGGGCGGTCTGTTCCATTCGAAAAGCGGTGTCGGCGCGGCAAATGCCAAGGTCGTCATCGACGCCACGGGCGACGGTGACGTTGCTTTCCGTGCGGGAGCTTCGTACGAGATGGGCAACGAGGAGCTCGGTCTCATTCAGCCCGCGACGATGTTCTTCCGCATCAGCGGTGTCGATTCGGCGGCGGCAGAGGCGGACATTCAGGCAAATCTTCATAACTTCTACCGTAAGGACGGTGTCAACTACCGTTCCTTCCATTGGCGCGTTTCCGAGGCAAAGGAAAACGGCGATTGGTCGCTCAAGCGTGTCAGCATCGGTCTTTTCAAGATGCCCAAGGACGACGAGTGGTGTGTCAATACTTCGCGCATTATGGGCGTCGATTCGACCGATGCCGAGAGTGTCACGAATGCAGAGATCGAGGGACGCCGTCAGGCAGACGAGATCTTCCGTTTCCTCAAAAAATACGTTCCCGGTTGCGAGAGGGCAACCATCAAATCGACGGCGTCGCATCTCGGAATCCGTGAGAGCCGTCATATTCTCGGAGAATATCGGCTCCGCGCCGACGATCTGCTCGCGGCAAAGGTACCCGAGGACCGCATCTTCGTTGCGGCAAACTCGGTCGACGTTCACGGACGCTTCGGACCGACGAGCAACGAGTACGTTCCGATCGAGGGTAGCTATTACGGCGTGCCGTACCGCAGTCTTCTTCCCAAGGAGCTCGACGGATTACTTCTCGCAGGACGCTGCGTGAGCGCCGATTCGACAGCGGCAGGTGCGATCCGCGTCATGCCCCCTTGCATGGCAATGGGTCAGGCAGCGGGCATTGCGGCAGCAATGGCGGCAGAGCAGGGCGTAAGCGTAAATGCCATTGAAGTGAGTGAATTACAGAAGCGTCTCGTTGCCAAGGGCGCATATCTCGGAGAGGTCAGATGAAACAGATTACATTAAGTATTCGGAAAGAATACGACTGCGACGTGCTCGTGGTCGGCGGCGGTGTGAGTGGCATTGCGGCGGCAGTGTCATCGGCACGCGGCGGCGCGAGCGTCATTCTCTGTGAGAACAGCGGAATGCTCGGCGGCACGGCAACGAAGGGACTTGTCGGTCCGTTTATGACTTGTTACGATAAGAACGCCGAAACGCAGATTATTCGCGGTTTTTTCTCGGAGTTCGTCGATCGAATGGTCGCCGAGGGCGGCGCGATCGCGCCGAGCGAATGCCTTCGCGGCGGTGAAAGCATCAATGGCTATCGTCCGCTCGGACACAAGGGAGTGACCCCCTTTTCGACCGAGAGCTTCAAGCGCGTCGCCGACGCGCTTTGCGTTGAGGCGGGTGTTCGTCTTTTGTTCCACACCACGCTGGTCGCAGCTGAATGCGAGGGCGACGTCATTACTTGCGCTTACGTTGCGAACGGTGAAGGCGTGGATCGGATTACGGCAAGGGTTTTTATTGATACGACGGGATGCGCGTCGCTTGCCGCCAAGGCGGGGGCCGAGACCTTCCGCGACGTTGTGCAGATCAATTCGACCTTCTTTACGGTGACAGGCGTCAACAAGGAAGCGCTGGATAAGCATATGTCAGCGCATACCGAAATGCGCAAACGATATTTTATGGACGAGATCGAGGAAGCCAAGCGACGCGGAGAATTTGACAGCGGAACGCAAAAGCTGAGAATTTTCGAAGGACTCGATGGGGTCTGGACGGCTAATAT
>JAFQPC010000044.1 GCA_017411935.1 Clostridia bacterium
CAAAATCCAAAAATACGTGATATAATATAAGTGTCGCATTATTAGAATAATAAACGCATCCTTATAGGCGTATTATGCCTTTTTTAAGGGATACTATATCTTTTGGTAGATATACGGTATCGCAGGTATCCCTTCAAAAGGATGTTCTAATAGTGTGACAACTACGCGAGAGGTATTCTACGGTGTCATCTCGCAAGGGATGACACCTCATTTTTTATCATGGAAAATTTGAAAAGCTGTTGTATTTTCGGGTATCCCGATGTGGAAATCACCGAAGCGCTATATAACGCGACCGCGGTGTACCTTGCCAATGAAGTGGTCCTCCAAGGTTGCCGCGTTTTTTATTTCTTCAGCAACGGAGATTTTGAAGCGCTTTGCCGTGATATTCTGAACATTATCAAGGAGAAGCATCCTTTGTTGGGGATCCAAAAAATCTTTTGTACCCTATCGCAAGAAGAGGAAGTAACGAGTATTCCGTATTTCCAACGAGAAGACTATGATGATGTCATTGAGTTTCCCTTTGGCTCTTCCCCCTCCGAGCTTTATGACCGTCTCTCGACGATGATCGACGTTAGCTCCACAGTGATTTGCTATCTCGACTCGGACAGCAAGAGCGACTTCTGTCGCGCCTACAAGTACGCCAAAACCAAAAAGAATAGGCGACTTTTTAATCTTTATGACACGATAAAATCGATTCGTTAAAATAAAAAACCCACGCATCTTTCGATGCGTGGGCATATTTTTTTCGTTCTATCAGAACAAGGTCGTGGGTACGAAGAAGTACACACAGAACAGAAGCGAAACGATGATAGCAACCACCGAAACATCCCATTTCGGCTTCTCGGTCTTCTTGACAGAAGCTACGATCAGCGAAACGAGGTAGGATACGAGAGACATTACCGTGTACGCGATCATACCAACACCGATACCCTTGGTGATCGAGTAAGAAAGAACCATGACTGCAATGGTAAGGAACGCGGACGTTGCCTTGACCGCATTGCCAAAGTCTACCGACTTGATGTTGTTCTTCATCATCAGAACGCCAACGTAGATCAGCGCTGCTGCCGTTGCCGCAGAAGGAATGACTGCAAACAAGGGCATTGCAAACATAGCGAGGAAGAAGAGGCACGCCGTCGTAAACGCGGTCAGACCCGTTCTACCGCCGGCAGAAACGCCTGCACCCGACTCTACGAAGGTCGTAACGGTCGAGGTACCGAGAGCTGCGCCCGCACAGGTAGCAACTGCGTCGGAGATCATGATCTTTCCGTAGTTGTGAGGCTTGTTGTTCTCGTCCGACAGGATTCTGTTACCGCCGCAGCAACCAACGATCGTTCCCATCGTGTCGAACATATCGATCATACACATCGTGATCACAACCATGATGACGGTGAAGAGCGAGCCTGCGGGGAAGCCTTCCTTAAATACCGAGGTGAACGAGAGGAATACACTGTTCTCGCCGGTAAAGAAGTTTGCGAAGTTCTCCCAGAATTTCCAGGAAATTCCTTCGGTTCCCTTGAGAACGGCAAGATTCGTAATGCCAAAGGGGATACCAACGATGGTAGCGCCGAGAATACCGAGAATAACCGAACCCTTGACGTTCATCTTGTCAAGAATTGCGATGAGGAACAGACCGATCAGTGCAACGATGGCGGTCTTTGCGGCATCAAAGCTCGTAAAGTTTACGAGAGCAACCTGCGTGTACTGGTCAGCAACGATCACGCCTGCATTCTGGAATCCGATGTAAGCGATAAAGAGACCGATACCAACCGAAATCGCGCTGCGGACTGCCACAGGCATTCCGTCAAATACCATTTCGCGGAAGGTCTTGCCTTTGATCTTGATCAGAGAAAGAAGCAAGAAGATGATACCCGAGATCAGGACCATCATAAATGCCTGTCCGATCGTAAATTGAACACCATAGGTGTCAGCCGCCCAAATAGCGATCAAACCACCAAGCATGGAGTTCAGACCCATACCCGAAGCCTGAGCCAAGGGCATCTTAGCCAAGAACGCCATCAAAAGCGTACCGACAATAGCGCCGAGGGCTGTTGCGATAAAGACGGACGGCCAATATGCCGGGTTCGCACCAACAAGGATCTGTGCAGGGTTAACGGTCAAAATGTACGCCATTGCAAGAAAAGTAACGATACCGGCAATGATCTCCGTTTTGACGTTCGTTTGCTTCTCGATCGGATCGTAACCGAGAAGCTTTGCGAATTTGTTCATAAAACTGTCTCCTTTTTTTATTTTTGTGGGGAAATCTGTCCCCTTCTGATTATAGTATACCACGATGCCCTTTTTCTGTCAAGAAATTTCTTGTTTTTTTGTCGTAAAATTAAGCTTTTTGCTCCTCGGCAAGACGGTTGCGCAACGCATCGGCAAACGACTGCACGGCGTGCGTACGGTATGCGTTTTTCTTCCAAAAAAGGTAGGTATCGCGGCGATATTCCCCGATCGACCGAAGCACGACCGAGTCTTCGAAGAGATTTTTCCAGCTAAATTCGGGAATGAGCGAAATACCGAGCCCCAGCGATACGTATTTTCGGATCAGCGACGGGTCATCGGTCCGAAGAATCACACGCGGTTCAAACTGAAGAGTGTGACAGATCTCCTTGCCGTAACGCGAAAGACTGCTCCCGTCGTCCATAAAAATAAAACCTTCGCAGGAAAGCTTTTCGGCTGAAACCGTTACTTCCTCCGACAAGGGATTCTCCTTTGACATCGCCAGCAAAATCCTCTCGCTTAAAAGCAATTCGGGTTCGTAATCCTTACAAAAAGAAAGATCGTCCGAGATCACCAAATCGTATTCTTCTTTGTCCTCATCCATTTTATGACAGATCACGAAAGAGGTTTTCGGATTTTCTTTTTTAAACGCTCCGATCGCTCTCGCAACAAGCTGACGGTTGGTTCCGACCAAGAGGCGAATCTCTTCCTCGCGCCAAGAGGTATTGTCCCGAGCTTCGATCACGGCACTCTCGAGGAGGGACAGCGACTGCTTCACCTTCGCGTAAAAGCGCTCGCCCTCTCGGTTGAGCGTGACCTTGTTGTTTTTTCGCTCAAACAACAGCGTGCCGAGCTCGGTTTCCAATCGCTTGACCGATTGAGATACCCCCGAGGGCGGCACTCCGAAATTTCTTGCCGTCTGCGAAAAATTCTGCGTTTCGGCAGAATCGCAAAAATAGGTCAGCTGTAATAGATCCATCTCTTTTTCTCCTTTGTCTGTCTTTTTTGATAGTATATCATTTTTCTCTTTCACTGTCAAGTGAAAGAGGGTATATTTTATTTCATTATTGACATTATGGTGCGACTTTGTTATAATACCATTGTAAACGAAAAATCCTAATGCAAGGAGAAAAATTATGGAAACAAGATGGTTGTATCTTTCGGGCGAAGAGCTTGAAAAAATGAGAGAAATTTCGCACGATACCTGTGTCATTCCAATGGGCTGTATCGAAAAGCACGGTCTTCACCTGCCGCTCGGCACCGACATTCTCAAGGGTAGTGCGGTGACCTACCGCGCATCTCAGATTGAGCCCGTCTGCGTATTTGCCGACTTTACGTTCGGGAACGTCCCGAGTACACCCCCACACCGTCCGATGGGAACGATCCATCTTCCTCTCGAAATTCAAATACAGATGCTCGAGCTCCTTTGTGAGCAGATCGCAAGCCACGGCTTCCGTAAGATCCTCGTGGTCAACAGCCACGGTGGAAACACCACTTGGCTCAACGTCTTCACGAGCTCGATCATTCCGCAGAAGAAGAGAAGCTTTGTTTTTGCGCATACCAAAGCACCCAAGACCGCACCCCAACTGATGGCAGAAATGCTGATCGAGAACGGAAGCGGTTCGATCCCCGAGCTGACAAAAGAGGACGAAGCCACCCTGCTCCATTTGCACGAAATGAATATGAAGACAGGACACGCTTGCTTCTTTGAGACCTCATATATGATGGGCTTTGCCCCCGAAACCGTGCACCTCGAAAAGCTCGGCAAGGAAACGGGAAAGAATTACCACGTTGCCGACTATTTTAAGGAAAACGAGATCTTTGTTCCCGACGCGGGCTGGGGCTTCAATTACCCGAACGCCTATGCAGGAGACGATCCCGTCGAGTGCAACGAGCGCATCGGAAAAGCATCGCTCCGTATCGGCTCAGAGATCCTTGCTAAGAGAATTAAGCTTTTCAAAGAAGACGAAAATCTTTATACCTGGACGATGAACAATCAGAACGGAATCAAGAACGATTATCTAAAATAAAAAACAAAAAACGAAGCAATCGACCGATTGCTTCGTCTTTTTTATGCAAATAAGATCATACCGAATGAGCGAAGTGCAAGATCAACGCAAAGACAGATCAAGCCACCGATGACCGCCGCAAGGATCATTGCCGTCAGAAACACAAACACGACTTCGTATATATAGCTTCGACGGATCGCCTTACGTTCCATTCCGCACTCTGCCAGGAAAAGCATTTCCTCTTTTCGACCGCGGTACAAGCGCAAGAAAAGATTTGCCGCACCCAAAATTCCGAGGATCAGCGCGCCAAACACGGCACATTTTAGAAGCGCCAAGTGCCCCAAAATACTTTGCGACACCGATCCGAAAACGGTTTCGGGGCCCGCTACGGTCGCACCGTCCGATTCGATTTTGGAAACCACCGATTCGATCGTGTCTGCGTCATCAAGGCGAACACAGGTAATATCTCTGCGTACGCCGAACGTATCGGCATCAAAATACACAAAATTGACATTGACCGAAAGGATCTCCGTCACGGTCAACTCTTTGGTGAGCCCACCGAGCTCGAGCGAAATCCGATCTCCCACGCGAACCTCGGCAAGTGATGCAATCCCTTTGGAAAGTATAATCTCATCGGCTTGCGGAAATGTTTGGGGTAAGATTTTTTCGTCAAAAAAATCCGAAGACAAATCTTCCGCGGAAATCGCAATTGCATTGATACCGTCGCCGACACTTGCATCGGTATTATAATACATACGAAGCGTTTCCATCGAATCCTCTGCGACAATACGCTCCTCGGTACGCTCGTCCAATCCGTATGCCACCAGATCGACATCAATTCCCTCGGTCATCATCTTCGATTCCGACGCAATCAAATTCTGGCATACACCGATGACCGAAATCAGGGCAAGCAACACCGAAATCAAACGGCAGGCAAAGCCCAGAGAGGACTGTCGTCCGAGTTGCTTCAGGGCAAGCAATCGCGTCGCATTCGGACTTTGCTTCTTCTCCTCTCTTTTTTCAAGCGCCGAGGCAAACCAATGAAGCAGAATAGGAGAAATCACAAAACAAAAACGAACCAGCAGAAGAATGGTAACGATCGCCGCAATATAGCAGTATTTTACGTCGATCAAAAGCATACACAGCGCCGCAAGACACGCCTCGATCAGCGACGGAAGAACCTTCCAAAGCGGACATCGGTGCGAATGTGGTTTTTTAGAAGAACTCTTGCGTGTTGCCCGACGGTGTCGAAGCGTACAAATTGCCATCAGACACAGCGTCATTCCCACGCCAATTCCAAGAGAGAGGGGTCTGACCCGAAGGAATTCCTCACTCCACCGATAAAATCCACCGCAAATACGCGTCAAAGGGATCGAAAGTAGCATGCCAAGCAGCGTACCAAGCACCGAATAGGAAGCACTTTCCAACCAAAACCATCGTCCGATCTGACGCTCCGAGGCTCCTGCCAAAGAAAAGAGTGCGTATTCTTTGCTTCTTCTCTCTTGTAACAATGTAAGCGACGTCGTTATCAAGATTCCCGCAAGCAACAAGATCAAACACAAAAAGAGATATACCGAAACCATACGAAACAAATTCCAAAACGCAAGGCGATCGCGGTTGTCGGTTTGCGTGATGTTTTTATCGGCAAGTCTTTTTTCTACCGAAAGCCGTTCGTAAATACTGTCTACCGATACGCCATCTTCCACCGAGATCATCAAACGCGTACACGGCGCAAAGGAATCTCCCAGCGACGCTATGGCGGGAATTTTTTGAGCCATCGTACCCAACAGTCCGCCAAAGGAAACAAGCACGTCACGGTCTCGCAAGAGTCCCTTTTCCTCGGCAATCGCCTGTACGGTATACGTCACCTCCTCAGAGAGCACGCTCAGAGAAAATTCATCTCCCACCGAAAGACCTCTCGCGTCGGCAAAACGCTTGGCGATCACTGCCGATCGATCAATATTTTCGTCCGTAAAATGACCGTAAGAAAGATAGTGAAACTCATAAAATTCGTCGGCTCGAACCAGATCGACCACCGCGACCGACACAGCAATTCGCTCATTTTCTTCGTCCCCGACAAAACCGACCAGAGCAAATTCTCCGAGCACGTCGGCATCCTCACCCACAGCTCGCTCGGCATCCTCAGCAAACAAAATTCTCTCGTCGTTGTCACCGCGCGTGGTGATCAGAATATTGCCGAGCTCTCGCTCCTCGCTCGCGCTTTGCGAAGACAGCTCGCCAAGCGTCTCGCAGATCGAACTGCCTGCCACAGCCGCCGCCATCGAAAACGCTACCGTCAGCACGATCAAAATCGACTGCACGGGAGAGGATCGCAAAGAGCGAAGCAGATGTTTAACGAACAACTTCATCACTCAAAATCCTTCCATCCCCAAAATGAACGATTCTTGTACCGTACTGTGCCGTCAACTCACTGTGTGTCACCTGAATCATCGTCAACGAAAGCTCGCGATTCAACTCCGACAGAAGCGTCATCACCTTCTCGGTAGCGACGCTATCAAGATTGCCCGTCGGCTCGTCCATCAACAGAATCGACGGCGAATACAAAAGCGCTCTGGCAATTGCCACACGTTGACACTCACCGCCCGACATTTCTTCGGGGAACGACGAAAGCACGTGCGAAATACTCATTCGTTCGGCAAGCTCTGCCATTTTCTTTTTTCCTTCCTTTGCGTCGCCGCGCGCAAGATAATTCGGAAGCAAAATATTTTCAGCGGCGCGCAGAGTCGGAATCAAATGAAATTCTTGGTAAACGAATCCAATCTCGGTACAGCGCAGGCGCGCAAGTTCCCGCTCGCTCATCGCCGAAAGATCGCGTCCACCGAGCAATACCCTGCCCGACGCAGGGCGAAGATTTCCCGCTAAGATCGACAAAAGCGTACTTTTCCCGCTACCGCTTTCTCCCATAATCGAGACAAATTCGCCGTCCTCGACCAAAAGATCTACACCGTGAAGGATCTCGTGATCACCGTAACTATAATCAATTTTTTCTGCCTTTAACATACCGTCCTCCCGAGATCAGCCGTTCTCAAAAATTGCGAACGCAAAATACGGTGCCGTACCGCGTAACGTGCAAAGAATCGCCCGATCAACTCCGTCAGCACTTTCTCTGCCCTCCGCGCATTCCGAGATCACCTCAAAAAGTTCCTCCGCATCCATTGTCACATACTCTTTTTCAAACGCCAAAAATTCTTCCCAACGTCCTTGATTTTCAATCACTTCCCGCTCACGCGAAGCACTCGTTGCACACATCATTTCAAACTTGTCGGTCAGCGCAAAAAACTCATCCTCGCATTCCACGAGTACACGGCAAACTTCCCTTGCCCGTACATCTCGGCTCTCAACATCCCGAATTGCGGCAAGAGTTTCTGCGTCTAATCGGTCAACAAATGCCGAATAGAGCGACAAAAGCTTGGGCACACACGCCGCACCATCAGCAAGAATACCAAGATCTCGAAGAACACAAAGCTCCTCGCCCAGAAGATCCTCCCC
>JAFQPC010000005.1 GCA_017411935.1 Clostridia bacterium
GCAAAGAGCAGTAAAGCGTCTTATGGATATTGTGTTGTCGTTACTTGCTTTGATTTTGTTCTCACCTTTATTTATTATTACCACAAGCGAAGAAAAATCGGGACGTACAACGGTGTACATTTCCTTGGACGGAAAAATTTCCGCAAAAATGAGTGTGCGCTACCAGACCGAACCGATTTTTGAAATGCTCGTCGAGCGGATGTATCAAGAGGGAACACAGTGTGTCATTAAAACCTTTGATCCGATGATCAGCGCGGCAAGAATTTCTTCTCTCAGAACAATGGGCAATTCGCCGATCAGCGTAATTCATCAAAGTCTGGGCGATCTTGGCGAATCCTCGAAGCCGAGTAATAAAAAAACGTTGGCAAAGGGTGTTGTCGCCGTTGCTTCGCGCTTTAAGCTGATTGAGGCGTTGTCTTGGGAGCGCGCGCTTGCACGAATTCGTCGGATTCATCAGGGAATGATGGCAATTCTCAGTGCTGTGGGAGTTATCATAATCGGTGTGCTGATGGGGCTTGAAAAAATTCATCTTCTCAATCAGTATTGGCTGATCCTATGGGGTGTTTTATCCCATTTGATTGTAATTTTGATTACGGCGGCGACTGTTCCGTCTCAAAAGTATTTTTCCGTGGAAGCGTATGCACAGGAATGGGAAAAAGCGCAAATGCGGAATCGCAAAAAAGAAAAAGGAAACAAATAAAATCGCATGAACAAAAATATCAGTAACATTCTCAAAGCTGTATCCAAGCCCGGGCGTTACTCGGGAGGAGAATACGGACAGATCATAAAAGATAAAAGTAAGGTCAAGGCTCGTTTTGCCTTCTGTTTTCCCGATACGTATGAGATCGGAATGTCAAATCTCGGTGTTCGTATCCTTTACGGTGTGCTCAACCGTGAAGATGATGTTTGGTGTGAGCGCGTTTACGATCCGTGGCTCGATATGCAGGAGAAAATGAGGGAGCATCACCTTCCCCTGTGTGCGTGTGAAAGCGGAGATCCGATCTCCGAATTTGATATGATCGGTTTTACACTTCAATACGAAATGAGCTATACCAACGTCCTTAATATGTTGGATCTCGCGGGACTTCCTTTGCGTCAGGCAGATCGGGATGACAGTATGCCGATCGTGATCGGTGGAGGTCCTTGCGCTTACAATCCCGAACCCGTCGCAGATTTCTTTGACCTCTTTAACATCGGCGAGGGCGAGGAAATGCTTCCCGAACTGTGCCGACTCTATATTCGAATGAAAGAGGAGGGCAGATATACCAAAGCAGAATACCTGCACGAGGCTGCTCGCTCGATCGAGGGCATTTATGTGCCGTCGCTCTATCGTGTCTGCTACAACGATGATGGAACGATCAAAGAATATACGCCGATCTACGACGATATCCCAACGAAGATCCACAAAAGGATCATCAAGGATATGGATACCGCATATTTCCCCGAGCAGGTCGTTATGCCGTATATTGAAACGGTGCACGACCGTGTAATGCTTGAAGTCTTCCGCGGTTGTATTCGCGGTTGCCGTTTTTGTCAGGCGGGAATGATCTACCGTCCGGTTCGTGAAAAATCACCCGAGGTTCTCAACGCGCAGGCAAAATGTCTCTTTGAAGCAACAGGGTACGATGAGATCTCGCTGACCTCGCTTTCGATCAGTGATTATACGCAACTCGAAGAATTGACCGATCTGCTTTTGACATGGACCGACGAGAATATGGTCAGCCTTTCTTTGCCGTCGCTTCGCGTGGATAGCTTTACCAAGGAGCTGATGGAAAAGATCGCGACAGTGCGCTCGTCCTCGTTGACCTTTGCCCCCGAAGCGGGAACGCAACGTTTGCGCGATGTGATTAATAAAAACGTGTACGAGGAAGATCTTCTCCGTGCAGTAAAGGTCGCGTTTGAGGCGGGAAAAAATACGGTCAAGCTCTACTTTATGTCGGGACTTCCCACGGAAACGCTCGATGATATCGCCGGTATTGCCGAGCTTGCCTCTCACGTAATAGAGGCTTATTATCAAACCCCTAACCGCAACCGTGCGAAGAAACCGCAGGTTACGATCAGCGTTTCTTGCTTTATTCCCAAGCCCTTTACCCCGTTCCAATGGGAGGCACAGGATACTTTCGATCAGCTGGCTGAAAAGCAGGAATATCTCGGAAGTAAAATTACCGATAAAAAGATCCGTTATACCCATCACGATGCCAAAGTCAGTCGTATTGAAGCGGTGCTCGCAAGAGGCGACCGCCGTTTGGCACCCGCCCTTGAGCTTGCTTGCCGTGAAGGATTTTGCTTTGATTCGTGGGATGAGTGCTTTGATTATGACCGTTGGATCTCGGTACTCGAACGTACGGGGATCGATCCCGCGTTTTATGCCAACCGTCGGTGGGGACTCGATGAGGTCCTTCCGTGGGATATCATCGATTGCGGCGTAAGTAAAGAATTTTTGCGGAAAGAGCGCGATCGCGCTTATGCCGAAGCAACAACGCCCAACTGTCGCGAAAAATGTAGCGGTTGCGGAGCAAATAAAATGGGAGGTGAGCGCACGTGCTGTCCCAAAGCGAAAAACTAAGTAAATTGGAAGAAAAAAAACGAATTCTTTCTTTGCCCGAGCTTGAGCGACCGAGAACGGTCCGTCTCAAATTCCGCAAGGTAGGAAGCTTGCAGTATATTTCTCACCTCGATCTTCAGAGAACCTTTATGCGTGTTTTGACACGTGCTTGCTTGCCCGTGTGGTATACCAAGGGATTCAACCCTCACGCAAAGCTTGTGTTTTCCACACCGCTGAGTGTTGGTGCACAAAGTGAGTATGAATTTTTGGATCTTCGTATTGACCGAGAGATGTCTCCTGAAGAGATCATGACGCGCCTGAACAGGGAACTGACGGAGGAGCTTCAGATTACCGAAGCATATCTCCCAAAGAGCGATTTTTCGGAGATTTCTTGGGCAACTTATGAGATCGCGATCTGTACCGAA
>JAFQPC010000006.1 GCA_017411935.1 Clostridia bacterium
CCGAGGAGCTGATCTATCTTGAGGAACGTTTTGAGCAGCTGGAAAAGATCTACGCGGGCAAAAAGATCATGCTGGGCATTTATATGTTCGACTTTTTCGATCCGATCGTGGCTCACCCCATCAGAAACGAGCTGATGGAGGTGCAGTGCGAGCTCGCTCTGCGTCTTTTGAAGGAAGGTCGCATTGAGGGAATCATCTTCGAAGCAAACTCGGTGATGGGTGTCGGGCTTGAAAGCGAGAAGTGGCTGCGCGAATGGATCGACAAGGTCAAATACACCGAAGTACCCGATTGAAATTGAAAATTGAAAATCAAATTATTATAAGGAGAAAAACATGTACGAAAATTACAAGGATCTTGCGAAGAGAATTCGCAAGGATTGTTTGCATATGGTTCACGTCGGACAGAGTGGCCATATCGGAAGTATGCTGTCCGCCGCCGATATGATGGCGGTACTGTATGGGGGCGGCTTTGTCAAGGTCGATCCCAAGAATCCGAAAGCCCCCGATCGCGACCGTTTCATTCTGTCGAAGGGTCACGCAGGTGCGGTCGTTTACGCGACGCTCACCGAGCTTGGTTTCTTCCCCAAGGAGTGGATGGATACCTACTACTGTGACAACGGAAAGCTGATGGGACATATCAGCCATTACGTGCCAGGTGTTGAGTATTCGACGGGCTCGCTCGGACACGGACTGAACGTCTGCGTCGGAATGGCTCTCGCTGCCAAGGAAAAGGGCGAGAAGCATAAGATTTACTGCATGATGTCGGACGGCGACTGTAACGAGGGCTCGACGTGGGAAGCATTCCTGTTTGCGGGACAGCATCACCTCGAAAATCTCATTGCGATCGTGGACTATAACCGCATTCAGGCACTCGGCTTCTCCAAGGATATTTGCGATCTTGGCGACTTTGCATCGAAGGTGGCTACTTTCGGTTGGGCAACCAAGACCGTGGACGGACACGATTTTATGGACCTTGAGAATACGTTCAAGTCGCTTCCTCTCGAAGCAGGCAAGCCGACCTTTATCGTTGCAAATACGATCAAGGGGAAAGGAGTCAGCTTCCTTGAAAATACGGTCGCTTCGCACTATTGGCATCTGACTGAGGAACAAAAGCTTGAAGCTTATCGCGAACTGGGGGTAGAGGAATGAGAAAGATTTTTAACGAAACCTTATTGAAGATTGCAGAAAAGGATCCCCGCATCCATCTGGTGCTGGCGGACATCGGTTACGGAGAGATCGAGGGCTTTGCCAGAAAATTCCCCGAGCGCTATTACAACTGCGGCGTTATGGAGCAGCACATGACGGGTGTTGCGTGCGGTCTTGCGATGGAAGGCAACATTGCCGTGACCTATTCGATCGCAAACTTCCCGACGCTTCGTTGCCTTGAGCAGATCAGAAACGACGTTTGCTACCACAATGCCAACGTCAAGATCGTCAACATTGGCGGCGGTGTTTCCTACGGTCCTCTCGGTGTGTCGCACCACTCGACCGAGGATATCGCGATTCTGCGCGCACTGCCGAATATGGTGGTCGTCGTTCCTTGCGACTTGCAGGAAGCTGAGGCGGCAACCTATGCGGTATTCGATTACGAGGGACCCGTTTTCTACCGTTGCGGATACAAGAACGAAAAGGATATTCATCATCGCCCGTTCAAGTTTGAGCTTGGTAAGGCGATCACCGTCGAGGACGGCGACGACTGCACGCTGATCTTCTGCGGACCGATCGGTTTCGAAGCGCAGAAGGCGGTCGAGGCGGCAAGAGAGAAGGGAATTCACTGCCGTCTGATCTCGATGCACACCATCAAGCCGATCGACAAGGAAGCCATCCTCAAGGCGGCAAAGGAAACGGGCAAGATCATTACGCTCGAGGAGCACAACCTTGCGGGCGGACTTGGTTCTGCCGTTGCCGAGGTGCTTGCCGATGAGGGATGCCTCGACATCAAATTCCGCCGTATGGCACTGCCCGACGTCAACGTGCACGAGGTCGGCTCACAGCAGTGGCTTCGTGAATTCTACCACATCGCCGCACCCGATATTGAGAAAGCCATTCTCGACATCTGCGGAAAGTAAAAAGAACAGCCAAACGCATTGGCTTTGGGTTCTAAAGGACAGTAATAAATTAATAGCCTCGGTATGGGAACACTATGCCGAGGCTTAATCTGTTTCTGTCGTTCAAAATAATTAACTGTTAGTTAAATCCTTGTTTCTTATGCTTCGCTTGTAAATGCTCAGATTTATGATATAATATAATCAGAAACGGGCCTGTTTACTTTACTTACAAGGAGAATCATAATGGAACTGAACATTGGAATGAATATTAAACGTTTGCGCCTTGCTAAAGGATTGACGCAGGAGCAACTTGCGGAGCTTTTGACTATTTCAACGGCAGCAGTAAGTAAATGGGAAGCCAAAAACACCTATCCCGATATTACGATGTTGTTTCCGCTTGCAGAAATATTCGGCGTTACCGTTGACGAACTTTTAGGATATGATGAAGCGAAAGCCAAGGCAGATGTAGATAAAATACTCGCAGAATATCAGCGGCTGTATGTAGAAGGAAGATTTGCTGAAGGCAAGGAGTTGATTGTCAATGCACGAAAGAAATATCCCCACGATTATCGCATTATGAATAAGTATATGTGGGATATAGCAGGAGGAAGTGCCGGAAATGACGCTGAAACTTTACTGAAAAACAAGGACGAATTGGTACAGTTGTGCGATTGTATTTTAGAAGGGTGCACGCAAGATGACCTGCGTGCTGAGGCAATCAATATGAAAGCAAAGCTTCTTCATGCCGCAGGCGATACCGAAGCAGCTCTTGGAATTCTTTCAACGCTTCCCGCATGGCATGCGCCAATCATGAAGGAACAGCTTTTTGGTAAGGATACCGCAGAATATCGCTATTGGAACAAAAAGAATTGTTATGGTTTGATCGATGTGATGTCTATCAAACTTGCACGAATTATTCGCTTTGATCCCACGCTTTCTGTTGCAGAAAAGATTGAATGTCTTGAGCTGATGGCAGAGGCTTTTGCTGAAATGAGCAAACGGAAAGACCTTGAATGCTTCTGTATTGGGGAAGAATCCATCTATGCAATTTTAGCGGGTATGCTTACAGCAGATAACGCTCCTATCGATGATGTGATCCGCATTAGAGGAAAGCAATTTGCTTCAATGGGAAGAATAATGAAGCTTGCCGAAACCGATGATGTTCTCAAAGAGCAAATTCAATCCACATATAAATCTAATGATATGGTTGCATGGCAATTGAATCGTCTTTTGAACTCGCCTCATCCTCAGTTTGCAAAGCTTAGAGAAAATAAGCAATA
>JAFQPC010000045.1 GCA_017411935.1 Clostridia bacterium
CGCACAGTGCGGGCAAGCACCCGCAGGATTGTTAAAGGAAAACATTCTCGGTTCGAGCTCGCCAAAGGAAATTCCGTGTTCTTCGCAGGCGTAGCTTTGCGAAAACTCAAGTTCTTTCGCATCCCCTTCGCGAGGTACTGTCACAATCAACAGATGCCCGTCCGCCAAGCGAAGCGCGTTTTCCACCGAATCGCCGAGACGCGGACGAAGATCGGGTTTCATTACGAGACGGTCAACAACCACCTCGATCGTATGCTTTTTATTCTTATCAAGCTTGATTTCTTCCGAGATATCGTAAAGGCTTCCGTCAACACGGACACGAACGTATCCGCTTTTTTTGGTCGAAGCAAAAACCTTTTCGTGCATTCCCTTTTGCGCACGAACCACAGGTGCAAGCACCATAAACCGTTCGCCCTCGGGAAGCTCCATAATTTTGTCGATGATGGTATCGGTCGACTGTCTTCGGATTTCCTTACCGCAGATCGGACAATGCGGAATACCAATACGAGCATAAAGAAGACGAAGATAGTCATAGATCTCCGTCACCGTTCCCACCGTGGAACGAGGGTTCTTAGAGGTGGTTTTCTGATCAATCGCAATCGCAGGAGAAAGCCCCTCGATCAGATCGACGTCGGGCTTGTCCATCTGCCCGAGAAATTGTCTTGCATACGAGGAAAGCGATTCCACGAAGCGTCGATGACCCTCGGCATAGACCGTATCAAAAGCCAGCGAAGATTTTCCCGATCCTGACAGTCCCGTCAATATTACGAGCTGATCGCGAGGGATCTCCAAGTTCACGTTTTTCAAATTATTCACGCGTGCACCGCGTATCACAATAGATTTTGGCATATTATTTTTTCGACTGTTCCTTTCGTATCTCTGCAATTTTATCACGGAGATATGCTGCCTGCTCAAATTCCAAATTCTTGGCAGCTCTCTTCATTTGCGCCGTCAATTCTTCGATTTTACGATCGCGTTCCTTGGCGCTCATCTTCTTCGACGTACCGTCTGCATTCTTTCGTTCATGCTTGTCCGAACGTCCGATCTCAATCACGTCACGAACGTCTTTGACGATCGTCTTCGGAACGATTCCGTGCGCCGTATTATATTCAGTCTGAATTTTTCTTCTTCGTTCGGTCTCCCGAATGGCAGCCGCCATCGAGCCCGTCACGGTATCGGCATACATTATGACCTTACCCTGCGCGTTTCTTGCCGCACGACCAATGGTCTGAATGAGGCTTCGTTCAGCTCGCAAAAATCCTTCCTTGTCAGCATCAAGAATTGCCACAAGAGATACTTCAGGAATATCCAATCCCTCACGAAGCAGATTAATACCGACCAGTACGTCAAACTCACCGAGACGAAGATCACGAATGATCTCCATACGCTCCAAGGTATCGACATTGAAATGGATATATTTGACCTTAATTCCGTTGGTTTGCAAATATTCGGTTAGGTCCTCTGCCATTTTTCTTGTCAAAGTCGTGACAAGAACTCGCTCATTTCGCTCAGTACGAAGTTTGATCTCTCCCATCAGATCGTCGATCTGTCCGTCGATCGGTCGAACCTCGACCTCGGGATCGACAAGTCCTGTCGGACGAATGATCTGCTCTACCACCTGCTCCGATTCGGCAATCTCGTAATCTCCAGGCGTTGCGCTGATATAGATGGTTTGATGAAGCTTCGATTCAAACTCTTCAAAGAAAAGGGGTCGGTTATCAAATGCCGAGGGCAAACGGAATCCGAAATCTACAAGATTTTTCTTTCTTGCCGTATCACCACCGCTCATACCGCGCACCTGCGGAAGTGTGACATGGGATTCATCGACAAAGAGCAAAAAATCCTCGGGAAAATAATCCAACAAAGTATATGGCGTTGATCCCGCAGGTCTGCCCGCAAGAACGCGCGAATAGTTTTCTACACCCGAACAGAAACCAACCTCACGAAGCATTTCCATATCGTATTTTACGCGCTCCTCGATACGCTGTGCTTCGATCAACTTTCCTTCGGAACGGAAAAATTCGACGCGCTCGATCATTTCCTGAAAAATTTCGGCAATGGCTTTTTCCTTTTTATCGTCCGAAACGGCATAGTGTGTCGCGGGATAGATACCAACGTATGCAAGATACTTAAGGACCTCTCCCGTAACAATATTGATCTCGGCAATGCGATCAATCTCATCACCGAAAAATTCTACGCGAAACGCATGCTCCTGCATGTTGGCAGGAATAATGTCTACGGTATCTCCCTGCACACGGAATTTATCGCGTTCCAAGGAAAAATCGTTTCGATCGTAGCTGATCGCCACCAAGCGCTGAATTAAATCATCACGTCCCATTGCCATTCCGGGACGAAGCGCAATCACGAGATTTTTATATTCCACGGGATCTCCCAAAGAATAGATACACGAAACACTCGCGACAATAATAACGTCATTCCTCTCAAAAAGCGCAGAAGTCGCACTGTGGCGAAGCATATCGATTTCATCGTTAATCATTGCATCTTTTTCGATATACACGTCTTTGCCGGGAATATATGCCTCGGGCTGATAATAATCGTAATAAGAAACGAAATATTCTACCGCATTTTCGGGAAAGAGTTCCCGAAATTCCGAGCAAAGCTGACCTGCCAAGGTTTTGTTATGGGCAAGCACAAGCGTCGGCTTGTTGACATTCGCGATCACGTTTGCCATCGTAAAGGTTTTTCCCGATCCCGTCACACCGAGAAGCGTTTGCTTTTTATCTCCGCGAAGAACTCCCTCAGTGAGCTTTTCGATTGCTTGCGGCTGATCTCCGCTGGGAGCATATCCCGATTTCAATTTAAATTTTTGCTGATGCACAGAAACACTCCCCTTTCCGAAAGATTTCAATATTGATATTATATCATATTTTTTTCAAAAAATAAATAGAGAAGACGAAAAAAGAGATTCCGTTTTTTTACGAAATCTCTTTTTATTTATTTGGATAAGCGAAGAACGGTTGCTTCAATATGCTCTGCACTAACACCTGCCGCTTCATACATCGACTCCCCGAGCTTACGACGCTCCACAAAAGAATCGTCAATCGCAAGAATCTCAAAAGAATCGGTTGTAAGTCCGTGACGGCGCATCATTTGTAGCGAAAGATTCATTCCCATACCGCCGCTTTGAATTTCTTCTTCCAAGAACAAAATTTTACAATCGTTTTTTGGAAGTGCTTCATAAAGACGATCGGACAAAATATCGTACGGTTTCAATACCTCAAGCAATATAATACCAACCGAAACACCGTGCTCCACGATATGTTTTTGCGCTGCCATTGCTTCTTTTACGATCTTACCGTGAGTAACGATAACAACAGAGGGAGCGTTAGCATCAAAAAAGTTTTTGGCAAATCCGAGAGGACGGCTAAGTCCCTCGGGATAAAATTCGCGTACGATCTCTTGATCCTCACTTGCATTCGGATAGCGAATAACGCAAGGAAGCTTTGATTCATACGCTTCTTTCATTGCCGATCGAAGCGTATCAAAGGTGATCGGTGTATAAATTGTCAAATTTGGAATCTGCGAAAGGAAAGCTACGTCAAAAATTCCGTGATGTGTCGCGCCGTCACCCGAATTCAGTCCTGCGCGGTCAACACAAAGAACACAAGGAAGCTTTTGAAGAGCAATATCGTGAATTACTTGATCGTATCCACGTTGCAGAAAGGTGGAATACAAAGCAACAAACGGCTTCATTCCGTTCGCACAAAGTCCTGCCGCAAAGGTCAGTGCGTGTTCCTCGGCAATGCCAACATCAAAGAATCGTTTTTCATCGACCGACTTGATCTCATCTACTCCGGTCGCCTCTCCCATTGCCGCAGTAATCGCGCAAACCTTCGTATCTTCTTTCGCAAGCGATGCCAAAGCAATACCCATTTCCCTCGAAAAACTCGTCCGAGTTTCCATCGTTGTCTGTGGCTTCATTCCGTGATAATTCTCAGGGGATTGTTCCGCAGGAGCATATCCTTTTCCCTTTTGAGTCTTGAGATGTACCAGAACACTCTCGTCCAATTTTTTTGCCTCGCGAAGCAGATGCTCGACCGCTTCATAGTCGTTACCGTCAATCGGACCGAGATAGGACAATCCCATACTTTCAAAATAATTCGAGCCGTAAAGTACATTTTTAAGCATTTTCTTTACGCCACGGACCATTCGATACAGCGATTTACCAATGAGAGGGATTTTTCGTAAAAACTTTCCCGTCGCACGTTTTGTTTTAAAATAGCCCGACTTCGTACGAAGTTTGGAAAGGTTCTTCGCAAAGCGCCCGATATTCTTTGAAATCGACATCTCATTCTCGTTCATCACGATGACGAGCCTAAGATCCTTTTTACAATTATTCAGTGCCTCGTGGATCATTCCCCCCGTATAAGCGCCGTCACCGATCACAACAACTGTATAGGCATCCGAACCGTTCAGCTGATCGGACATCGCAAAGCCAAGTCCCGCAGAAAGCGAGGTGGCACTGTGCCCCGCACCAAAGCAATCGTGCTCGCTTTCAAAGCGATTGGTAAATCCACTCAAACCACCCGCCTGACGAAGCGTATCTAGCTGTTCATAACGTCCCGTCAGCATCTTATGCACATAGCTCTGATGACCTACGTCAAAAATCACATGATCCTTTGGTGTATCAAACACACGATGGATCGCCATCGTCAGCTCCACCACGCCAAGATTGGAGGCAAGATGTCCTCCGTTTTTCGTGGTGACACGAATAAGCTCGGAGCGAATTTCCTCGGCAAGCTCACCCATTTTTTCAGTAGGAATTGCTCGAAAATCCTCGGGAGAATGGATCGTGGACAGATATTGAATTGTCTTTTCTTCATAAGAAGCCATAGAAAGTTCCTTTTCTCCTTTGTTCGTATTTTAATTATTATACCATAAAACGATCAAAAAGAAAAGTCTTTTTGAGAAAAAAACACCGTCCCGAAGGACGGCGTTTTTTCTGACACTTAACAATTAGCAATCTTTTTCAAATGTAGCGCGCATCACCGCAAGCTTCTCGTCAGCCTCGGCAGGCGTTGCCGCAACAACGCTGAAATAGAATTTACACTTCGGCTCGGTTCCGCTCGGACGAACGGCAACCCAGCTTCCGTCGGCAAGAACGAAACGAAGAACGTCGGATTTTGTAAAGCCCGCGTCGATCATTTCCTGCGACGTATAATCTTCCATCTTTAAAACGGCAACCTCACCCGACTTCGTGGGAGGATTCTTGCGAAGTCCATCCACAAGCGCGGTGATTTTTTCCGCGCCGTCAAGTCCCTTGAACGTAAAGTTATCGAGAGCATCGCGGAAAAAGCCGTATTTCTTATACAGCGCTTCCAAGGCATCAATTAAAGTCATACCCATCTTGTGGTAATAAACCGTTGCTTCACAAAGCATCAAAGACGCCTGCACCGCATCCTTATCGCGAACGCAGTCGGAAATCAGACATCCGTAGCTCTCCTCGTAACCGAAAACAAAGGTCTTATCGCCCGCAAGCTCGTGACGGTAAACCTTGTCACCGATAAACTTAAAACCTGTCAGCGTCTTTTCAACGCTTACACCATAATTCTCACAAATACGGTCGCCAAGATCCGAGGTAACGATGGTATTGAACATCACACCGTTTTTGGGAAGCGTCCCCTTTTCAGCTCTTTGAGAAAGAATATACTCGAGAAGAACGGCAGCCGATTGGTTTCCCGTCATACGAACGTAATCCCCACCGTGTTTGACGGCAACGCCCAAACGGTCACAGTCGGGATCGGTCGTGATAACAATATCGGCATTTGCTTTCTTTGCATATTCCAAGGCGAGAACATAGGCGTCCGCCATTTCGGGGTTGGGGTTAAGCGTTTTCGAAAATTCGGTGTCGGGAACACACTGCTCCTCGACGGGAATGACGTTATACCCCAAGCGAGAAAGCACCGTTCTGACAGGAACGTTACCCGTACCGTGCTGAGGAGAATATACGATCTTCACGTCGCTCTTGTCGAGGTCGTTGTTTTGCGTAATTTTCATCACAGCGGCATAATAGGTTTCATCAATCGAAGGATCGACTGTAACGATCAAATCGCCCGCTTCTTCTTTGGTCAAGGATTTGATCGTCAAAGGATCGTCAATTCGCTCGATCTCGGCGACCACAGCATCGTTGACGTCGGGAACGAGCTGACAGCCGCGCTCATCGTAGAGTTTATATCCGTTATATTCAGGGGGATTGTGGGAAGCAGTGATCATAACACCGCCAAAAGCGCCGAGTTCTCTGACCGAGAACGAAAGTTCAGGTGTCGGACGAAGCGAATCAAAGAGATAGGCTTTGATTCCGTTTGCCGCGAGAACTCCTGCCGTTTCTTTTGCAAAATCAATACTGAAGCGGCGGTTGTCATGGGCAATCACAACACCGCGACGGCAAGCGTCATCGCCCGCTTTCTTCACGTATTCCGCATATCCTTGCGTCGTTTTGCGAACGATGTACTTGTTGATACGGTTCGTACCTGCGCCGATCACTCCACGCAAGCCACCCGTTCCAAACGCAAGATCGCAGAAAAATCGTTCCTTGATCTCCTTATCGTTGCCTGCAATTGCGGCAAGCTCTGCTTTTGTCGCAGAATCTGCGTTCTGACACCAATGCTGATACTTTGCTTGATAATCCATAATTTCACCTCACAAATAGAA
>JAFQPC010000046.1 GCA_017411935.1 Clostridia bacterium
CCTGCTCTTTGGCCTCGCGATAGGCGTCGATGCAGCGCAAAAGCTGCTCGGTGGGGCAGGTCATGGTGGTGGGACACATGGCAGTGGTACCGTGAGCACAGTGGAGCTGCGCCATGCGCCGCACCGCCTCGGGGGTTGCGTCCATCAAGTCGGCGCCGCCCCCTCCGTGAACATGAATATCCACAAAGCCGGGAAGCAGATAGCCGCCGTCAAGATCGACGCGCTCAGCATCGGCGGGCATCTCCCCCACGGGGATCAAACCGACGATGCGCTCTCCCTCCGCGACCACCGCCATATCGGTGACCACTCGGTCGGGAAGCACCACACAGCCGCCGTAAAAATAAGTCTTCATCATCACTTGTTATAGATGCGGATCTCGGGAACCACCTGCGTCTCGCAAGCCAGACGGGAGGCATACAGCTTGGCGTCGGGATGGTTGCGGAACAGCGAGCAAGGCACATGACAGTCGATGTCGCCGTGCAGGATCTTGCGAAGGGCGCCTGCGTTCCAGTCGCGGGGCATACACATACGCACCTTCTTGGCGCGGTACATCTCCTGCATACCCACGGTCACGCAGTACTTGGGAATGCCGTTCAGATCACCGCCGCAGTTCATGAAGCAGTTGATGGTCTTGGTCTCGCGAGAGATGGCGAGCGCACGGGTCTTTCGAGCGAGGAACTCCTCGTTGGTGCAAGCCTCGCCGGGTTCGGGCGGCTCATTGAAGGCAAAGTGACCATTGATGCCGACACCGCCCCATGCCATATCCAGCTTGCCCACCTTCTCGATCAGGCGGGTGAGAACCTCGGGATCCTCGGGGTCGGGGAAATAACGGTTCTCGGGAAGCACGTTAAGCTCGGGATCGATCAGGCTGTAGAAGATGCGCTCCATGCCGCCGCGGAAGGACAGCGGATCGGCCTTGTCGATGTATTTCATATCGTCGGTCAGATACTCGTCCATATTCATAAAGATACAGTTCTTCAGGCTGACGCGGTACTTGTTGACCAGATAAACCAAACGGCTGTAGGGACCCAAGGGACCGTAGGGAACGACCATGAGGGTGGTCTCGCCCTTCTTATTGTTCTCCTCGATGACCTCCAAAACCTCGATGGCCATCTTCCAATAAAGATCCTGCTCGGTGTCGCAAACGTCGAGACAGATCTCACTTCCTTTTCCCAGCTCTGCGGGGGGAATGCGATTGATATCCATATTTGTTGTCTCCTTTTCTGTGATAGGGAATTGCTTTTTCATTGTATCACAAAAATCGGCATTGCGATAGTACAATTTTACCCTTGATTTGTGTTTTTTTATCCTTTTTTTCAAAATTTCCTTGACAGAGAGAAAAAAACTTGATAGCATAAAGATAACCCAAAAACGCAGGAGGTTTCCGTCATGAGCAAGCCCTTATCCGAAAGACAGCAGGATTTTTTGCTGGAGGTCAATCCCTGTCTACCCTTTCCCGCGCAAAAAATCAAGCTGTGGTATGACGATTTTTCGGGAGAATTTTATCCTGTCCAGCACCACACCTACGGCAAGCACATGAAAAACAGCTTCAGTCTGCATTACATCACCGAAGGCGAGGGAAAATTCGCCGCCGAGGACGAGCCACTCCGTCGACTGGGCAAGGGCGATCTCTTTTTCATCTGTGACAGACAGCTCATCCGCTACTTCCCCGACGAAAAAAAGCCGTGGAAGTACTGCGGCATCAGCTTCGGTGCGCCCGAGATGACCGACTTCTTCAACAGCATCGGCTGGACAAGCTCCCGCATCCTGTTTCATGACAGTCTGACCGACCGCATCGGCACGCTGATCAAGGAGACCATTGAGAAAAAAGAGAACGGCAGTGTGGGTCAGTACGATCTGCTCGGATGCGCCTGTCAGATCCTGTCGCTCTTGGAGAATCATTGTGCCAATGCCCTTCCCCTCCCTTCCGCGACCCAACTTTATGTCAGCCGCGTCAAGGAATATCTGGAAACGAGCTACAGCGACCCCGATCTGCGCATCTCTCGTGTGGCCGATTCGGTCAATTTGTCTCACCCTTATCTTTGCCGCATTTTTAAGCGGATGGAGGGCTGCTCGCCCGAGCAATATCTGTTGCGTCATCGCCTGAGTGTAGCCAAGCGATTGCTTTCCGAAACGACCTACTCGGTCGGGGAGGTGGCCTTTCTCTGCGGCTATACCGATGCCTCACAGTTTTCGCGGATGTACAAAAAGCACTTCGGAATCTCTCCGACCAAAGAGCGCTGACCTCTCGGTTCGGTCGTCGAAATTCCGCCTCTCCCCCGCTATATGGTAAAAGCTGTTATGAGCGCGCGATATGAAGGAAAATTTATATTGACAGAGACGAGAAAATGTGGCATAATAAAAGTGCAAAAAGTTTCGTCTTTATTCCGAATAATGCAAAATTTTTTAGCTTTTATTTTTTAAGGGGGAAAGAAAAATGAAAAAATTCGCAAATCTTGGTTTTGGAATGGTTTTGATCGTCATCTGTCTGATATTAGGTAGCTGTGCTTCTGAAGGTTCAGGCTCATCATCCGCCCAAACAAGTAGTATTTTGGATTTTTCCAAAATTATTATTACCCATCCCATCCAAAATGATAGTTTTTTTGATGAAGATGTGGTAATTCGCGCCTATGATAGTTATGATATCTTTGGCACATATAACAGTAGCGAATATAGTGACAAACATACGACTTTTGAAACTGAAAAAAACATCCGTATTTTAGAAGCCCAAGCAAACGAAGAGCTTTCGGAAAGCCAATTGGAAAATATTATTGCTCAAATTGACGCAGAGTTTGAGGCTAATATTCAAGGCTTAAAGAACGATTGGCAAAATGAAAAATATACCGCGCTGTCAAATTGGTTTGCGGAACGCGGTATATCCTCATCTCCGAAGTGGAATGAGGAAAAAAGTCATATTGTTTCATTGGTAGTGTATTCTATAGATATGGATGACTTGACTGCATTACAAAATAGTGGGTTACATATATGCTATACAGTTAGTGCATTAGACCATTTAGAAAACCATTAAAGAGGCAACTGAAAATGGAGGTTATGATGCCTCAAAAGAAGAAATAGTTGCAAGCAATTTGCCTTGCAATTTCAAACATCCGGACATTCCCTTCAAAAAAACAGCCGAAATCAAGGCAAATAGCCCTTGCTTTCGGCTGTTTTTTGGTACGAGTGTTCATAACAGACCTAATATTACGGCATAGTGCCGAGGTGGTCGAAACATATTCCCAAAGTACCGAAAATGCTTGTGTTTACAAACAATTTTATAACACGCAATTAATATGATCATGGAAAAATAACTAATTGCGTTTTACCGATTTTTGCGCATCCATTAGGGAAGGTAGATATTTTTTCGGTGACATTCCAAAGTGGTTCTTGAACGCCTTGCTGAAGGCATAAGGGGATGAAAAATTCAGCATGAGCGAGATCTCCTTGACACTTTTTCCTGATATCAGATACTCAAGTCCTGCGTTCATTCGCGTCGCTGTGAAATATTTCTTGGGAGTAATTCCGTAAGTCGCGGAAAATTCTCTTATAATATGCTCGCGGCTGTAGCCCAGCTTTGCACAAAGTTCGCCGGTGTCAAATGAGTAAGTATCTGTTTCGTCTATCATTTTTTTCGTTTTTTCGGCGAGTGTGCTTTTGAGGTTCGTTTGTGCTTCGACGAGAGAAAGAATGAGATTGATTATTGACGTCAGCAGCTCAAAGTCGTCGCTATGTATATATTTTCTCCAAAGAGCGACCGCGTCACAAAGAGGAGTATCTTCCCTTACCTCTATCTCTGTAAGCTCCGTGATCGGCGGTGAGGTGGTTATGTGGGCGTAAGTATGTAAAAGCTGATCTGACGGATCGTCATAAAGGTCAAACGCCTTTTTGACCGGGGTAAAATAAAGATATTTTTTCTTTAATTTTATTTTTTTGCCGCCCTCCTCATAAAAGGCAGTTCCGTCAATAATATAATACATTCTCGAAAAGCCCGTAAAAACGTTTTTGTACACCCAATTTTTGTGAGTGTAGGATTCCGATGCGTGTAAAAGATTTTGTGCTATCATAGTGCTTTTATTTTAGCATCAACTCTCTAAAAAATCAATATTAATATCAAAAAAACATCACAAAAGGATATCTAAAAGACCGATACTGACATTTACACACGACAATAATTTGCCTTATAATAAATAAAAGCAACTTATCAAAGGAGAACGAATATGTTTGAAAACGCCAAATATATCAAAGCTCAAGAGTATCCGTCCGAATTTTCCTTTTACGACCCCGCACCGTTCTTCAGAAAAGAATTTACGCTCAAAGATATAAGTGAAGCCCACATATTTGTACAGAGCCCCGGTTTTGCGAGATACTATATCAACGGTAAAGATATTACAAAAGATCTATTCATCTCCGCGGTAAGCGACTATACGAAGATTCTTTGGTATAACGAATACGACGTAACTCACCTGCTTCGCAAGGGCAAAAACGTTATATGTGTTATCGCGGGTAATGGATATCTGAACGAGTCCTTCCGCACCGGGTGGGATTTTGATACTGCTCCTTGGCGTGACGCGCCTCAGTTTATTCTGAATCTTTGTGTAGACGGTAAGAGCGTTGTCGTCAGCGACAAAAGCTGGAAATGCAGCCAAAAAAAGTCACATATTATATTCAACCATCTTCGCAGCGGCGAATATTGGGATATGCGCAAAAAGGACGATGCTTGGATGAGTGTAGGCTACAACGATTCCGATTGGGAAGATGCAAAAGAAAGAAAAGAGCCCCCAACGGGTGAGCTTCGCCCCGTGCGATGTCAACCCATGAGAGAGACAGAGCGCATCGAGCCTAAGACGATCACCCGCACAGAAAGCGGATATCTCGTGGATTTCGGTGTTAACATATCGGGATATATCGAAGTAAGCTTCAAAGAGGAGCGTGACCGCGAGATACGGTTCTACTATGCCGAGGATATAGACGAAAAAGGCGCTCCGAAGCACAACGGTATGGATTTTCCTAACTTTTATCCCGAGTCGCCGTTCCAGCTCAATAAAATGATCGCATCGGGCGGAGTTGATACATTCAAGCCGCTGTTCTGCTATCATGGATTTCAATACGTGCTTATTGAAGGTATGTCAAGAGAGCCTCTTGATTCCGAGATCCGTGCTTACTTCACCCATCAGGATATCGAACGTCGCTCAAGCTTTGAGTCCGGCGACGAGGTACTCAATTATATTTACAACGCGGGCATACGCTCTACGTATTCCAACACGTTCTGGTGTCTTACGGACTGTCCAACACGTGAAAAGCTTGGTTGGATGAACGATGCTCAGGCAAGTATGGAGCAGACACTTATAAACTTTGACATCGTACCTCTGCTTGAGAAATGGTACGAGGATATACTCGCGAGTATGTTTGACGATAACTCGCTGCACGGAACCGTTCCATCACCGGATTGGTCCTTGGGACACACCTGTGGACCTGTTTGCGACTGTCTGCTCTACGAGCTTCCGTATAAGGTATACCTATATACAGGAAGGAGTGATCTGCTCCTTGCGGGTATTGCTCACTTCGAGCGATATATCGAGTTTTTGGAGAAGAAGGTCGCGGAGGGATACGAATTCAGCCTCGGAGATTGGATGAGCAATGCGCGTAAGAACGCTGTTCCGAAGCAAATGGTCACAGATATACATCTGCTAAAGGCATACGACATAACCTCCTTTGCGCATCGCATCGCAAAAACCGAGCACAACAAGTGGGAAGATATTCGCAACACATGGCGTAAGACTCTCGCGGAGCGTTATACGGACAGCAACGGGCGTTGTACCGTAAACGAGCAGACCGCCGTCGCTATGCTACTTCGCATGAACGTCGGCGAAAACAGAACAGCTCTTGCCGAGCAGCTCCTCTCCGTCGTAGCTCGGGACGGATATCAATTCAGAGTCGGAATGGTGGGTATCCAATATGTTTATTACGCCCTCTTGGATATAGGCAGAGGTGACCTCGCGTATCGTATGATCACCAATACCGTCCCGGGATATCGCACTTGGTTTCAAAAGGGAGCGACAACACTTTGGGAAAAGTGGGACGGAGATAACAGCGGCTCACACAATCACCACATGTATTCAGGCGTTATCGCATACTTCTTCCGCGGACTTCTGGGCATAACCCCCTTGGAAAATGCCGCCGGATTTGAAAAAATCGAGCTTTGTCCGAGCTTTATCACGGAGCTCGGTTACGTCAAGGGAAGCATACAGACCGTACGCGGAAAGATCGACGCCGAATGGCAAACAGAGAGCGGCGGATTCAAATATACCGTTACCCTTC
>JAFQPC010000047.1 GCA_017411935.1 Clostridia bacterium
CACCGACCTGCTCCATCGCGTCGATGGTAGCAAGTACGTTCTTTGCGTGATCTCTGCCCGACAGGATAGCGAAGACGTAACCCGTGATCTCATCCGAAAGGATGACCGCATCCGAAACGACACCCATCGGGGGGAAGTCAAAGAAGACGACGTCATAGTTCTGCTTCCATTCGGCGATCAGCTCGCGGAGCTTCGGAGCGCTGAGCAGCTCCGAGGGGTTGGGGGGAATACGTCCCGAGGTGATGACGTCAAGATTGGGACGAATGTCTTTCTTTACAACATCGGTCTCGATGCCCGAGATGAGCTCACTCAGACCCGCCTGACGCTTCTCGAAACCGAAGAAATCGTAGATCGAGGGACAACGCATATCGCCGTCCACGAGAAGGACACGTTTGCCGATCTGCGAGAAGGAGATGGCAAGGTTTGCGATGATCGTGCTCTTGCCCGAGGCTTCCTTGACCGAGGTGATCGCGTAGATCGGGCAGGCAATGTCAGCAGGGGTTGCGTACATCAGATTGGTACGAAGCTGATTGAAGGCCTCGGAGACAGCGAAGGGAGTTTTTTTGTCGAGCACCTTGGCAGGGCCGTTCGGCGTGACGTTGTATTTTTTCTTTTTTAACATAATATCGTACGAGCCTCCCTTTCTTATTTCTTAGCAGTTGTTTCCCAGTGGGGAATTGCCGATATCACGGGTTTTCCGATCATATTCTTTACGTCATCCTCGGTCACGAGCGTCGAAGCGATCGACGAGAGAATGAGGAAGAAGCCGTAGGAGAGTACCGCGGCAATGACACCGGAAAGCAGCGTGTTTACAATGAGATTGGGCGAATCGTGGGTCTTTGCTTCCACGGGCGACTTCAGCACGGCAATACAGTCGAGACGCGTAGTCGGCTCACCGTTCAGCTCCAAAAAGGTCTTGATCTGCTCTAACTTTGGTACGTTGTATCCCTCAGGGAACGCGCCGTCCTTTTGCATCGCTTGCAGCACGCTGTGCGTGCGATCGGCAATGATCGCTCCCGTATTATCAATGGGCTTTGCGATCTCGGTGACGGTAGTAGGAGCAATTTCCTCGAGAAGCTGAGCCGTACGGTAGGCGAGCTTCTTATCGGTGTGCGAGACGGTAACGGTAAAGACCGAGGTCTCGGTCTTCGAGGAGCTCTTGAGCATTCCGCGAAGCGTGTTGGGCGTTACGTTACTGTAACCTTCCGATTGCAAAACGTCGGAGATCTTCGTCAGAAGCGTGTCTCCCTGAATGATCTCGATGTAATCGTTGACAAGATATTCGGCGGCGGCAAGATAGGTCGCCGAGGTGTAGTCCAGATCGGTGTTCACGTTGACAACGTAAAACTTGACCGACGAGGAGTATTTTTTCGGAATGAGGAATTGTGTAACAGCGGCAGCGAGGATCATAACGAGCAGAGTGATCGCAACGATCTTCCACCAATGCTTTTTGAAAACGGTCAGCAAGAAAGAAAAGTTGAGCTCTTTCATAATTGCATACGTCCTTTCTTTTCATATTAGTTCATTTTATTATAACACAAAGAGAGGGGAATTGTCAAGGGAAAGCCTTATGATTCCTTTATTTTTCTTTGTGGTTTCCGCAATGGTCGGTAAAGAAGCCCTCAAGATTGATCGCCCAGACCCCGTCGTCGTTTTGGGTAAAGCCGATGGCACGCAGAAGCGTCTCGTCAGCCGAGCCGACGAAGGTGGCGAAGTGGACGCCGCACAGATCAATGAAATTGAGTGTGCCGCGACCCATCACGAACATTGCCTCAAAGTCACTGCCCGCCGCGGGCTCAACGTGATCCACCACCTTGGCAAGGTCGTAGAGAACACCGCCCTCTGCCGTCAGCTTGAACTGACAGATGCCGACAAGGTCGTCATCGACCGTCGCCGCATAGGCAAGAAGTTCGGGCTTGAATGAGATGTTGCATTTTTGACACAGAGCCTCTTGCTCTGCCTTGGATTGTACGGGAAGAACTTTTAACATAGGAGTACCTTTCTTTCTTTGTCATATGCGAATAAAGCCTTCCCCAGTGGGGGAAGGGGGACCACGAAGTGGTGGATGAGGTGTAATAAAGCAACTCCTCATCCGTCACGCTACGCGTGCCACCTTCTCCCGCAGGAGAAGGCTTGGCTGCGAGTTCGTATAAAAATCAATATTTGTTACTTCTTCAAAATCGTCTTTGCTTCACCGCGAAGGTAGGCAAGCTCGTCTTCGGTGAGAGCTCTCCATTTGCCTTGGGGAAGCGAACCGAGTGTTAGCTCTCCGATCGCGATGCGTTGCAAACGGAGCACCGAAAGACCGACCGAGGAGCACATCTTGCGGATCTGTCGGTTGCGTCCCTCAAAGAGCTCCATTTCGAGAAGCGTCTCGGTGGGCGTGGACGACAGTTTCACTGTTTTTACCGCACGAAGCTCGTAGCCGTCGATCGTCATCGGGGCATTCAGGCGAGCGAGAAGCTCGTCCGTTACCGCGCCGCGTACCGTAACGCGGTAGATCTTCGGAATTTCGTGGCGCGGATGCGTCAGACGGTTGGCAAGCTCACCGTCGTCGGTCAGGAGCAGAAGACCGTCGGACTCCATATCGAGCCGACCGATGGGATAGACGCGCCGCCCCACCCCCGAGACGAGCTCACGGACGGTCGGACGACCCTGTTCATCCGAAAGGGTGGTGACAACGCCGCGCGGCTTGTTGAGCATCACGCAAAGCTTGTCCGAGACGGTCGGCTTCAGAATGCGACCGCGGTATTCGACAACGTCGCGCTCGGGATCAATGCGCCTGCCAAGCTCGGCAGGCTCGCCGTTGACCCGAACACGACCGAGCTTGATCTCCTCCTCGGCGGCGCGCCGCGAGAGCACTCCGCAGTCGGTAAAATATTTTTGTAGTTTGATCATAAGGTCACAGCTTTTTGAAACCTTTCTTTTAATGGGAATGTGTTTCACAATTTTGGTAGGGGCTGGCGCCTCGACAGCCCGAAAATAACGAAATTGCAAATGGATTGGACGGGGCGTCGTAGGCGCCGCCCCCTACCGAAGATATTTTTTAGCTACCAAAAAATCTCCGAATCCTCTCAAAAAATCCAAGTTTTTCGGGTGCCTTTGACGCGACGACCTCAGTCGTAACAAGCTCGGCGCTTGCTACCTTTCCCTCACAGGCGACGGCAAGCGTCGCAAGGGGAGCTCCCTCGGAGACGGGAGCGTAGGCAAAGCGCGAGACGGCTTCGACGCGACGGGAGATCGGTTCCCGCGATTTTGGCAGGATCATCGAGATCGGCTCGGCATTCGAAAGGACGACCGAGTCCGAAACACCGCCCACGACGGGCATCTCATAGGTCAATGCCCCCGCGTCGAGCGTGACGCACTCGTAGGACGCAAAGCCAAAATCGAGCATCGCTGTGTGGTCGCGCCAATCGTCGGGCGCATTGAGAGTCACGGCGATCAACGTCATTCCGCCGCGCTCGGCGGCACTCACCAGCGTTCGCCCCGTGGCTTTGGTAAATCCCGTTTTCATTCCGATCGCTCCCTCGTAGGTGCGGAGCAGACGGTTGTGGTTGACAAGCAACCGCGCATCGGGCGTACCGTCCATCGGAATGGTCTTTTTGTAAGTAGCGACGATGCCCGATAAGAGGGGATCGTCCAGCACGCGACGGGCAATCGAAGCAAGGTCGCGCGCCGTCGTGTAGTGATCGTCGTCGGAAAGTCCGTGCGGATTGGAAAAGTGCGTGTTTTGAAGCCCCCACTCGTCGGCGAGGGCGTTCATTTTTTCGCAAAAATTCTCTACACTGCCTGCCGAGAAGACGGCAAGCGCGGTGGCGGCATCGTTCGCGGAGGAGAGGAGAAGCGCCCAAAGAAGCTCCCGTACCGTCAGCATTTCCCCTGCGACCAGATAGATCGACGAGCCCTCAATGCCTACCGCTTCGCGCGGGATCTTTACCGCAGTGTCGGGGTCCTCCACGAGAGAGAGAACGGTCAGCGCCGTCATCAGCTTGGTCGTGCTCGCAGGACCGAGACGCTCGTCGGGGTTCTTTTCAAAGAAGACCGAGCCGTCCTCGGCGCAGAGCAGGATCGCGCTCCTTGCCGAAACCGACGGCAAAGAAAGGGGCAGAGCATTCGTCGGTAAAAATAAATGCGCAAGCAAAGAAGCCCCCGCCAAAAGTGCGAGAAGAATGCAAAAAATCTTTTTGAGTACGCGAAAGATCACCCATATCCCTCCCCCAAAACCGATTGGTTTATTATATGAGAGAAAGAGGGGGGATATGAAAAAGTTCCACCCTATGGTTTTTCATCGGGATTCGCACAAATATCGTTTTAATAAAAATCGCATCCCAAACTTGTCGAGGACGTAGGGTCCGACAAGTTTGTTCCTCAGAAAGCCGAAGACTGTACCGAGAATACGGCGACAGCAATCACCAATTGTGCAGTTTTCTTTTGGTTACTTTTCTTTTTTAAAAGAAAAGTAACACGCATCCTCTCGCGTCTTTATATCTTTTCTTAAAAATCCTCGTCGTCCGCGGGCTTGTCCTTAGCAAAGAGATCCTTGATCTTGGCGATGATATCGGGCGTGCGCTCGACGAGATCGGCGATCTGATCGACGGGGTCGGGCTTGCCCTTCTTATTGCAGTTGATATACTCGACGTCGCCGTAACGGTCGATGACGAGGAAGCCTGCGGGAGCGACCGACAGACCCGTACCGCCGCCGCCACCGAAGTTCTGAGGGCGAGGCTGAGCATCCTTCTTGGGGTTGTAATCGACACCGCCCGAAGCAATACCGATCGAGATCTTCGAGATCGGAATGATGGTCGTGCCTGCCTCGGTCGAGATCGGGTCGCCGATCACAGTGTTGGCATCCACCATCGTGCGAATGCTTTCCATCGAGGAACGGATAATTTCGGGAATTTTGTTTTCGTTTGCCATAACTTGAATTCCTTTCGTGATATTACTATCATTATATATTAATTATATTTATGACCTGTTTGATTTGCCGACTTCGCCTTGTGAGCGAGGAATTTCTTCAGTGCGCCGAGAGCGACCGAGAAAACGTGCCAGACACGAAGCGAGAACGAGAGCTTGACGTCAAGCTCAGGGGTCTCCCCGAGAAAATCAGGTTCGACCGAGAAATCCTTCTCGCGGGGCAGCGAAAAGTTCTTGACCTCGGCGAGAACAGGGAGCAGAATATTCAGCGCAGTACACGCCGCGCCGTAGGCAACGGCAGTCGTTGCCGCGTCCCCCGTGGCGACCTTGATCTTGACACGTGCCACGTCGATGCGTAAGTGCTTGAAAAAGCGGCGATGACCTCGGCGGCAATGCCGCGGACCATCGAGACGGTGTCAAGGATCTCGGACATACTCTTTTTTGGTTTTTCCTTTGCTGCCTGCTTTTTCTGCTTTTTGGCTTCTGCCTTGGCTTTGGCGGCTTCGCGCTTCTTTTGCGCTTTCTTTCGCGCCTTTGCGCGAATACGCTCGGATTTTTTCTTTGACATCGAGCGCGGACCTTTTTTCTCCTTTTTGGGGAGAATTTTGATTTTGAGAAAGAGAACGCGTACCGAAAGCGTCACCTCATCGGTATAGGCGATCGTGATCGTCGCCTTGAGCGAGAGGAGAAAAACGAAAAAGAGCAGAATACAGCCGATGATAATGAGTGCCGTCATTGTTTTCCTCCTTTCGTGTGTCGTTTTGGATTATTTTAGTATTTGCAATAATTTTAGGTTTTAACAGTAAAATCGCATCCCAAACTTGTCGAGGACGTACAAGTTTGTTCCTCAGAAAGCCGAAGTCTGCACAGAGAATACGGCGACAATACACATAATTTGTGTAGTTTTCTTTTGGATACTTTTCTTTTTTAAAGAAAAGTATCACGCGTCCTCCTTACGCTTCTTCCAAACTAACTTCCTCTCCCTCTACCATCGGAGTTTCTTCCTTGGGGGGGAGCATCGTTTCGGTGGCGGGGAGCTCGGAGAGCGAGGTCAGACCAAAGACGCGCAGGAATTTCTCGGTCGTAACGTAGAGCATCGGACGACCGGGCGCGTCAAGACGACCGCAGGCTTCGATGAGCGCTTTGTCGATCAGCGAGTTAAAGGCATAGGAGCTGTCGACACCGCGCACCTGATCGACAAAGGATCGGGTGACGGGCTGATTGTAAGCAATCACGGCGAGCACTTCCATCGAGGACGCCGAGAGGTTGCCGCCGCGGCGAATGCCGAGCGCCTCACGAATGTAGGGAGCATACTGCTCCTTGGTGCAGAGCTGGCAGGTGTCGTCAAAGGAAAGGAGAAGCAGACCGCGGCGCGACGCGTCGGAGTTGTACTCCTTTGCCATATGGTCGATGACGGTTTTGACGTTGTGTACGTCAAGACCGAGGACCTCGGCAAGCTTTGCGTATTTGACAGGGTAGCCCGCGGCAAAGAGAATTGCCTCGATGGCACCCTCAATATTTTTCAGGGGATTGAGTTCGGTTTGGTTCTGATCCATCATTACACCTCATCAAAAGAAATTTCTTGCTGTTCGTTTTCGTTCAACGAAAGATACTCGCTCTGCTCGACGGTCGAATCGTCCTCGTTGAGGATCAGTCGCGTCGAGATCGAAAGAAGCGCGTTGTCGGTGGGAATGTCGTCGGCGATCAGGAGCTTGCGGATCTTGATGAGTTCGAGAACACCGAGGAAAGAGGCGATCAGGTCGGGCAGCGTCTGTTCGCCGCTTACCAGCTCCTCGACCGTTGCCGCGCCGCGATCCTCGAGCTTTCGCAGGATTGAAACGATCTTGATCTCGACGGGAATGATCGGCTTCGCAATCATCGGCGTGAACGCCGTCTTTTGCGCGCGCTCGAGCGCGTTGTTGTAGGCAATGATGCGACGGACGGCAGAGAGAAGCGCCGTGACGTCCTGATCCTGCACGAAGGTCTTGTCCACCGAAATTTCGTCGGTGTCCTTCACCATACGACCGTGATAGTAGGCGTAGAGGGGAGAGAGCTTCGCGACGGCTTCCTTGGCTTGCTGATAACGCAAGAGGGCGTCGGTCAGCGTCGCGCGGGGATCGTCGGCTTCTTCTTCATTGCGGGGCAGAAGCATACGGCTCTTGATGAGCATCAGCTCGCTCGCCATCACGAGAAACTCGGACGCCACTTCCATATCGAGTGCCTGCGCCTCGGCGATCGTCGCGAGGTATTGGTCGCAGATGAGCGCGATCGGAATGTCCGAAATATTCACTTTGTTCTTGTGGATCAGCGTCAGAAGAAGGTCAAGAGGTCCTTCAAACTGATCGAGCCGATAGGTCATAGCTTCCATAGCGTCAAAGTCTCCTCGGAGTACTAAAAGATCAGATTGGTAATCAGTTGCAAGAAGAAATTCGATACGAGATTGATCGGCTTGTCAAGCAGTCCGAAGGCAAGCGCGATCATCAGAGCGATCGAGAGATAGCGCTCGTAGCGCATGATCTTGAAATAGGTCTCGGTCGGCAGAAAGAGCAGAACGA
>JAFQPC010000048.1 GCA_017411935.1 Clostridia bacterium
CTTTCCGCTCCCTTTGCCGCGGCAATCTGCGGCACGATTCCGGAGGAAAACCACAAAGAAGCACAAGAGATTCGCTCTTATATTTCTCATGGGATTCAAGAGATCGTTAGCGCACCGCAAAATCAAAGTGCTTACCGATTGATCTCGGAGACCTGCGCCGCCATCAACTGCCGCTTGACGATCCCCACGAAAAATGAATTAAAAATTCACCGTCTTTCGCTGGGCGGAAGCGAATTTTCTTATAAAAACACCGACTACCGTTTGTCGCTCTGCGGTAGATTTCAAGTCACCAATGCCACGGTCGTTCTTGAGCTCCTTGATATGTTGTCTCGTCGCGGCTATACTCTCTCGGAAGAACAGATTTCGGAAGGGCTTTCGAAACTAAAAATCCCTGCAAAATTCGAAATTATCTCTGTTTCTCCTACCATCATTGTAGACAGTACGCATTCGGAAACCGCAATTGCCGCCATTTCGGAAACGCTTTCGGAGTTTCAGCCCCTGCTTGGTACAAAACTTCGACTTTGTTTACCAAGCGGAGCTCTCTGTCATCAGTATTCAGAGGCTCTTACTCCTTGTCATTATACCAACACCAAACTCATCACTTATCTTCCCTCAGAGAAGCCGAAAGCGATTGCAAAACAAGCACTCGAATCGTTAGAAAACGATGAAGTTCTCTTGATTTCGGGACATTACGCGCACACAACGAAAATCCGTGCTGAGCTTTTGAAACTGCTCAGTATGTAATAAAAAAGCTCTTCGAAAATTCGAAGAGCTTTTTTGTATTCGTGTCAGATCACTCTGACCTTAACGATTCCGTCCACAGCATTCAGCTTCGCCACAGCGGTTTCGGGAATATCTCCCGTAACATCAACCATAGTATAAGCATTGTCCCCCTTGGACTTGTTGATCATATTTTCAATGTTAATGCCCGTCTCAGAAAGCACTGCGGTGATCTGGGAAAGCATATTGGGAATGTTTGCGTGGAAAACACACAGTCTCTTGTCTCCGCTCATCGGCATCGAAACGTTCGGGAAGTTGACACTGTTCTTGATGTTACCGTAGCGCAAGAACTCATCGATCTCCATCGCTGCCATCACAGCACAGTTGTCCTCAGACTCTGCGGTCGATGCGCCAAGGTGCGGAATCGTCACGATACCGGGAACACCAACAACGTCCTCGGTCGGGAAATCGGTCACGTAAGAAGCAACCTTACCCGAAGCAAGCGCTACCTTGATATCTGCCGCATTGACGAGGTCTGCACGCGCCAGGTTGATAATTCTGACGCCGTCCTTCATTCCCGCCAAAGATTCCGCATTGACCATCCCCTTGGTCTGAGGAGTGGAAGGAACGTGAAGCGTAACGTAATCGGCAACCTTGAATACTTCCTCATAAGAAGCCGCTTTAATAACATTGTGGTTGATATTCCAAGCCGCATCAACGCTCAGGAAGGGGTCGCATCCAACGACTTTCATTCCAAGACGAACGGCAATATTGGCAACCATACCACCGATAGCACCAAGACCGATGACACCAAGCGTCTTGCCCGCAATTTCAACACCGGCAAACTTCTTTTTTCCGTCCTCAACAGCCTTGGCAACGCCCTCGGTTCCTGCCAAGGACTCTGCCCACTTAACACCGCCAACAACGTCACGCGAAGCGAGCATCAGCGCGCAAACTGCCAATTCCTTGACACCGTTTGCATTCGCGCCGGGGGTATTGAAGACAACGATGCCCTCTTTCGAGCAACGGTCCACGGGAATATTGTTGACGCCTGCGCCTGCACGGCCGATCGCCTGAAGCTCAGGTCCAAAAGTCATATCGTGCATTGCGGCAGAACGAACGAGAATCGCATCGGGATTCTGTACGTCGGTGCCAACGTTGTATTCTGCGCGATCAAGCTTATCCGTTCCGATCGCAGCAATCTTATTCAAACAAAGAATATTTTTCATAGTATTGTCCTCTTTTCGTTTATGCCTTGGGATTTTCTGCGGCAAACTTCTTCATAAAGGAGACGAGTGCTTCTACACCCTCATAAGGCATTGCGTTGTAGATCGAAGCTCTCATACCGCCAACCGAACGGTGACCCTTGAGGTTCTTCAGACCTGCCTTACCTGCCTCGGAAGCGAACTTCTTGTCAAGATCTGCATCCCCCGTAACAAAGGTAACGTTCATCATCGAACGGCTATCCTTCTTGACGGGAGCGATATAGTAATCCTGAGAATCGAGGTAGTCGTACAGAAGTGCTGCCTTCTTGACGTTCTTTTCTTTCATTGCCTCAAGTCCGCCGATCGAAAGGATCCACTCGTAAACGAGCTTTGCCATATAAATGGTGTAGCAAGGAGGCGTATTGTACATCGAGCCGTTCTCTGCCATCGTCTTCCATTCAAGCATCGTGGGCATCTTGGGGTCTGCATAGTCGAGAAGATCCTCACGAACGATGACGAGCGTCAGACCTGCGGGAGCCATATTCTTCTGTGCTCCTGCATAGATCACGCCGAACTTGGATACGTCGACCGGCTCAGAAATGATGCAGGACGACATATCAGCTACGAGCGGAATATCACCCGTCTCGGGAATGTAAGAATACTTCGTTCCGTAGATGGTATTGTTAAAGCAAACGTGGAGATATGCCGCATCGGGACGGATCATATCCTTGGTGACTACGGGAATATGGTCAAAGTTATCGTCCTTCGTGGTAGCTACGCACTTCACGTCGTAACCCATTTTCTGCGCTTCCTTGAACGCCTTGCCCGAGAACTGACCCGAAACGATATAGTCAGCCTTGCCCGTTCTTCCGATCAGGTTGAGCGGAACTGCCGCAAACTGCGTGGAAGCACCACCCTGCAGGAAAAGGACCTTATAGTTGTCGGGAATATTCATCAGCTTCCGCAGCATTGCTTCCGCTTCGTTAATGATTGCTTCGTAATCCGGAGATCGATGGGACATCTCCATCACTGACATTCCCGATTCGCCGTAGCAAACCAGCTCGGAAGCTGCCTTTTCGAGGACTTCCAAAGGAAGCATAGACGGACCTGCCGAAAAATTGTAAACTCTGTTCATAACCAATGAACCTCCGTAAAAAAGATATAAAATGCGTATTTTAAGAAAATACATTTCTATTATACTTTATTTCAAAAAAAAGTCAAGAGGTTTTCCCGAATTTCTTGGATTTTTATGTTATTTTTTTGACAAAAAAGCGAGGCACAAAACTTTTTGTGCCTCGACATTTGTTTATTCGCTTTTTTCTTTAATTAAAATCAGATCTTCTGCATACGGAAGCGACTTGATCCAATCACAGAGCGTATGCCACTCGGCAAGCTTATGATTCTTTCTCGCATAGTACATATTGATGAGATTTTCATAATTCATCGTCACGGTTCTCATTTGATTAAACGAGGACGGGAGAAGCTGAATCATATTGTGCCACGGCTGACGGTTTTCCTTGTTTTCGCAGAATTTTCGGCGCTCGACTTCGAGATATGCGATGAGAGCATCGAGTGCGGCAAGTCCCCCCTCATCAAGACGGTCGCAGGAAAAATCCTCACGTCCGAACGGCTTGGTATGGATCTTATGCATCGTACTGCAAGAATTGGCAACCGTACCGACCTTGTAAGTATCGAACTCTTTCCACCAATAGAGCGGTGCGGTAATATCGACCGTTACAAAAATTTGGCGAAGATATTTGCGGTGATCGCTTCCCGCACGGGCAAGACGCTTAGCGAGATCAAGATCGTTCGGACCTAATACGAATCTTCCCTTATCATCGTAATAGCTATCCATTCGATTCCAACTGTTCATTGGATTTCTTGCTCCGCGAACAGCGTTTTCCATATTCATTACTGAGGTTCTTTCTAATATAATCATTATAATTTTCTCCTCATATCTCGCAATCGAGAACCACACGGCTCTCGGTTACTTTTCTTACAAAAGAAGCGACCTTTACGTGCTCGGGATGCTCTGCATAAAATTTCAGGGTTTCCAGCGTGTCAAATTCGGTCAGAAGCATCAGATCCATCGAGGCATCGGTTCCCTTCACATCAAATCCGATCTCCATTCGCTTGATCTCGGGAATGATCGGCAAAAGCGCATAAAGCTGATCGCGAACGAGCTCCATATTTTCCGCCTTGGACTTCCCTTCGGCTTCGGCTTTGAATTTCCACATTACCACGTGTC
>JAFQPC010000049.1 GCA_017411935.1 Clostridia bacterium
AGGAAAAGGGCACGCTTAAAAAATTTGCTGACGAGGAAGGCTACGAGACCTTCGTCGTTCCGGAGAACGTGGGCGGACGCTTCTCGGTCCTCACTGCCGTAGGACTTCTTCCGATCGCGGTCAGCGGTGTCGATATTGACGCTCTGATGAAGGGGGCGTCGGATGCGGCAAAGGAATATGCCGTAGCAGACCTTGCAAAGAACCCCGCACTTCGCTATGCGGCACTGCGCAATATTCTGTATCGTAAGGGCTATGCGATCGAAGTCCTCGTGAACTACGAGAACTACGCAACGATGCTCAACGAATGGTGGAAGCAGCTCTATGGCGAGAGCGAAGGCAAAGACGGCAAGGGAATTTTCCCTGCGTCGGTCATCTTCTCGACCGATCTGCATTCGCTCGGACAGTTCATTCAGGACGGTAAGAGAAATCTCTTTGAGACGATCGTGACCGTCAAGAACCCTGACGTCTCGCTCGCCGTTCCTTACGACGAGGCAAACGTCGACGGACTGAATTTCCTCGCAGGTACGGAGCTTTCGAAGATCAATGAAAAGGCAATGCAGGGAACGATCCTTGCACACGTTGATGGCGGCGCACCTAACCTGATGATCGAGATCGACGAAAAGAACGAATATTGCCTTGGAAAGCTCCTTTATTTCTTCGAGTTTGCGTGCGGTGTTTCGGGCTATACGCTCGGCGTAAATCCCTTCAACCAGCCCGGAGTTGAGGCGTACAAGAAGAATATGTTCGCGCTTCTCGGCAAGCCCGGATATGAGGATGCCAAGGCGGCTCTGGAAGCTCGTTTGAAGTAAGTTCGGGAGATTTTGAAATAAATTGACAAAAAATTGAGAAAAACACAAGATTTTTTGGGAAAAATTTTCAAATAGCTCTTGAAAAAGTTGCGGGAATGCGATATAATATAGGTGAGCAGGAAAAATGCTCCAAAAAATTATTCGGAGGTCCCCTATGTTAAAGTTAATTATCGGTGTTAAAGGAACCGGCAAAACCAAAGCACTCATCAACCTGGTCAATACGGCAGCAGATAATTCGAACGGTGCGGTTGTTTGTATCGAGAAGGGTGTCAAGCTTCGCTATGACGTAAAGTATCGGGTAAGATTGATTGATACAGAGGAATATTTCGTTTCCGACGCGCAGGCGCTGTATGGATTCGTAGCAGGTATTTTTGCAAGCAATCACGACGTGACCGATCTCTTCATTGACTCGGCACTCAAGATCTGCGGCAACGATGCGGCAGCATTTGACAAATTCGCAGACGAGGTTGCGGCTCTTTCCGACAAGCTCGGTGTGAAGATCACGATGACTTCTTCGATTCCCGTAGAGGATGCGTCTGAGACGGTCAAGAAATATCTCTGAGATCAAAAAATAACTACTGAAAGCCTTAGGTGCGTGCCTAAGGCTTTCTTAAAATTAAAGGAAACGGTATGATCCTGATTATTGCCGAGAAGCCGAGTCTCGGAAGAAATATTGCCTCAGCACTCGGCAGCTTTCAAAAGAAGAACGGCTATCTTGAAAACAGTGAGTGTATTGTCACGTGGGCATTCGGACATCTGTTTTCGCTTGCCGATATTGAGACGTACCGACCTCTGCCCGAGGCGGGGGGACGTTGGAGTATGGAAAATCTTCCGTGCTTTCCCGAGCGTTTCCAATTCGAGCTGCGACGCGACAAGAGCAAGCAGGTCGACAGCGGAGTGGAAAAGCAATTTCGGACCATTGAATATCTTTGCAACCGCGAGGACGTGGATACCATCGTCAACGCGGGAGACGCTGATCGCGAGGGTGAGATCATCGTTCGCCTCTGCATTGAAAAGGCGCTTCGCACGAAAAAAACGGTCAAGCGTCTTTGGCTTCCGGACCAGACAGCGGAGACGGTGAAAAAGGCATTTTCCGAGATGAAAGAGGATGCCGAATACGATCACCTTGCCAACGAAGGGTTTGCGCGCACCTATATTGATTGGCTCTACGGCGTCAATCTGACGCGGTATGCCACGCTTCGTTCGGGCACGCTTTTGCGTGTCGGTCGCGTGATCGTTCCCATCGTTCAGGCGATCTATGAGCGGGATATGGCGATCAAAAATTTCGTTCCCGAAAAATATTATTCGATCGCGAGCAAGGAAAAGACCAACGGCGAGGTCGTTGAGCTTGTCAGCAAAAAGAAATTTGCGGGCACGGAATATGCCAAAGCCGAAGCGGCGTGCGCGCAGTATAACGCGTGTGATGCCGTCGTGACCTCAGTCAAGCAAAAAAAGGAAATCATCTATCCCGGCAAGCTGTATTCGCTCTCAAAGCTTCAGAACGTGCTGGGTAAGAAATATAAAATGTCGATGGCAGAGAGCTTGCAGATCGTTCAGAAGCTCTACGAAGAAGGCTTTCTGACCTATCCCCGTACCAATTCGGAGTACCTTGCCACGGCAGAAAAGGGTAAGATCCGCTCGATTCTTGAAAATTGTAAAAAGCTCGGTTATCCCGTCGCTTTTAAGGACAAAAAAACGATCTTTGACGATGCGAAGATCGAGTCACACTCGGCGATCACGCCGACCTACAAGATCCCCGACAAATCGCGCCTTGGCGAAAAGGAAATGCAGGTCTATTCGACCGTATTCCGCCGCTTTGTTGCGGTCTTTTGTGCCGAGGATTGCGTGGCGCGGCGCGTCGAGATCACCGTGAAGGTAGGAGAACTTGAGGAGTTTGTCCTCAAAGGGCTCTCGATTTTGGAGCGAGGCTGGATGAAATACGACGACGCATCGCAAAAGGACAAGCTGTTGCCGAATCTTTCCGAGGGGGATCGCGTGAATATTGATTTCAAGCCGCTCGAGAAAGAGACGACACCGCCGAAGCACTATACGATTGAAACCCTCAACAATTATCTCAAAAATCCCTTCCGCGAGGAAAAGGCAGCGATCGACGACTCGATGGGTGCTGACGATGCCGAGGAATACCGTGCGATGCTGCAAGGTGTCGAACTTGGTACCGAGGCAACGCGGACGGGCATCATTGACAATGCGAGAAACAGCGGCTATATTCAGCTCAAAAAGGACGTTTACACGATCCTGCCGGGTGGCATTTATCTGGTGGAAACGCTTCGCCGAATGAATATCGGAATGGATAAGCACAAGACAACCCAGATGGGTCAGGTGCTCAAGCGCGTTTTCCGCGGAGAGATGGCGGTCGAGGAGAGCGTCGGGATTGCCGTGGGTGAGATCACGCAGTATTTTTCGTCGCCCGAGGCGCCCCCCGAAGCCGATACCGACATCGGATTTTTCGGAGATGTGGTGGGCAGATGTCCTCTGTGCGGAAAGGAAGTCAAGCGTTATAAGGTCAGCTACGGCTGTTCGGGGTATAAAGAAGGCTGTAAGTTCAGCGTCAATCTCTATATTCTCGGACGGGCAATTTCGGTTCAAAACGTGAAAAAGCTTCTTGCGGAAGGATCAACCTCAAAAATCCAAGGATTTTTGTCAAAAAAGGGCAAGCTCTTTGATGCCAAGCTGAAGCTGGACGGTGAACGCGTTGTCTTTGATTTTGAAAACGAACAAAAATAAAAGGAGAATTCTATGAACAAGCAAAAAAGATTTCTGTTGTCGGCGCTGATCACGGTAGTGATCTCTGCCGTGGCGTATTATTTCGTTCTGCCGCCGATCAACATTTATGCGCAGGCGTTTTGGATCTCGCTTGCCTTTGTGGTGCTCGTGTTTGGTGCGGCATACGTGCTGCTCGGCGCAAAGTCGGGAATCAAAACTTTCTTTACGGGCAAGACCGACAAGGGCTTTGCGGATAAAACCAAGGAAAAGAAAAAGAAGACGAGAGAGAGAATTGCCTTTTTCGTTTGCCTCGGCGTGCCCGTGGTAGTGCTGGTGGTCGGAAATCTTCTTTCCTCGACCTTCTTTAACGCAACGCAGTATTCGAATATCATTGAAGTTCCCGAGGCTGTGTTTGAAGATGATATGCCCGAGAGTGACCTTGTGACAAATATTCCTTTGATGGATTCGGATTCGGCGAACATTATCGGTAACCGAAAGCTCGGCGAGCTCTCGGAGGTCGTTTCGCAGTATCAGGTCAACGGAATCTATTCCCAGATCAACTCGGGGGGCGTTCCCCGCAAGGTATCGAGTCTGGAGTACGTTGATTTCTTCAAATGGCTGAACAACCGAGACAAGGGTGTGCCCGGATACGTTTCGGTCGATCCCGTCAACTTTTCGGCAGACTACGTGAAATTTGAAGAACCCATCAAATATACCGACAGCGCGTATTTCGACGAGGATTTAACACGCGCACTTCGCTTCTCTTATCCGACAAAGATCTTTGGAACGGCAATGTTTGAGCTCGACGAAGAGGGAAATCCCTACTATATCGTCTCTTGTATGGCGCCGAAGATAGGAATTTTCGGCGGTATGGACGTTTCCGAGGTGATCATTTTCAATCCCTGCGACAAGACGAGCGAAATTTATTCGGTGGACGATACGCCCTCGTGGGTCGATAACGTTTTCAGCGGAACGCTCGCTTCGCAAAAGTACGACTGGTTCGGAACGCTCAAGAACGGCTATTGGAACAGCGTCATCGGAAACAAGGACTGCAAGGTGACGACCGACGATTACGGATATATCGTGATTGGCGATGACGTATGGTTCTTTACGGGCGTGACCTCGGTAGTCAGCGACGAGAGTAATATCGGATTTATTATCAGCAACGCGCGGACGGGAGAATATAAGTTCTATTCGGTCGTCGGTGCGGAGGAATATTCCGCGATGGGAGCCGCTGAGGGCGAGGTGCAGGAAAAGGGTTATCAGGCATCCTTCCCGTCGCTCATCAACGTGTCGGGCGAGGCAACCTATATTATGGTACTCAAGGATGCCAACGGCATCGTCAAGCTGATCGCTCTGGTCAACGTTGAAAATTACGGACTTGTAGCAACAGGCAATACGCAGGAAGAAGCAAAGAAAGCATATATTGAGCTTTTGATGCAGGAGGGTGTCCTCGATGACGAAGGAAATCGGCCGTCGGGAGAGGGCAATACGGCACCGACACCGAGCGAGGCTGAGGTGACGGTCACAAACAAGGAGATCTACACCGTCGGCGGAGAGAGCATCGTCTATCTGACGTGCGACGACGGCAAGATCTACAAAAAGCAACTTTCGGACGATGAAACGATGCTCTTCCTTTCGGTAGGGGACAAATTAAAGATCACTTACTTTGAAACCAAGACCGAGGGGATTCGTAAGCTCGTTTCGTGGAGCAAAATTGAAAACGAATAAATTTTATAAAAAATAAAAGGAGAACTGTTATGAAAACTGTAAAAGACAAATATCTCGTGGTTGGCGCGGACTTTGCGGGTTATCCTCTGAAAGAGGCTGTTGTGGAACACCTCAAGGCAAAGGGTTGGAAGATCACCGACCTCGGCGTGACCGATCCTAACGTCGAGGATACCGAGAATATGTTCCACCGCGTCGGACTTCGCGTTGGCGCGCAGATCTCGGAAGGCAACTTTGAGAGAGCACTTTTGTTCTGCGGAACGGGTATGGGTATTCACATTGCCGCAAGCAAGTGCCCTCACGTACACGCAGGTGTTGTTGAGAGTGTTCCCGCCGCACGCCGTGCAATCACGGGTAACGGTGTTAACGTTCTTGCTATGGGCGCGTTCTACGTAGCACCCAAGATGGGCTGTGACATTGCAGACGCATTCCTCTCGGCAGATCTCGGTACCGACTACGAGTGGTGGTACAACT
>JAFQPC010000050.1 GCA_017411935.1 Clostridia bacterium
GGTGAAAGATTTGAAAGGAGAGAATGAAGATGGAACTGATGAAAAGAAATAAAGGAAAACTGATCGCATCGTCGATCGTGATATTGCTGCCGATGCTGCTCGGAATTTTCGGAGGAAAACTGTTGCCCGAGGAGATTGCTGTGCATTGGGGATTTGACGGAACGGCAGACGGCTTTGCGAGCTCGTCGCTGATCTTTTTCGTACTCCCCGCCATTCTGCTGGCAGTGCATTGGCTCTGTATGATCCTGACCGCCGTGCTCGATAAGAACGCGGAGCAAAATAAGAAGCTGTTCGGTCTTGTTTTCTGGATCATTCCGATGATCTCATTGGCTTCTTGCGGAATCATATTTACAACGGCGCTTGGCTATACCTCGAAAATTTCTGTCTTTGTGCCTTTGATCCTCGCTGTGACGTTCGTAATCGTGGGTAACTATATGCCCAAGACCACAAGAAACGTCACGATGGGAATTAAGATCAAGTGGACGCTTGCCAACGACGAGAACTGGAACGCAACGCATCGCTTTGCGGGAAAGGTGTACGTTGTGCTGGGCTTACTCTGCCTGCTCGCAATTCCGCTGCCGATGGTCGCGTTTCCGTTCGTGCTGATCGGCATCGTTCTTCTTTGCGTTCTTTTGCCTATCGCTTATTCTTACCGCTTTTATAAAAAACAGCTTCGTGAGGGAAGGGCAACGAAAGAAGATTACGAAGCGTCTTACGGAGAGCTTGTAAAAAATAAAAAAGCGGCAATGATCGTTACGGTCGTGATCATCGCCATCATCGTGATCCTTTTTCCGATCCTTATGTTTACGGGCAAGCTCGAGACGACAGTGGGCGAGGACGATCTCACCGTCAAGGCGAGCTATTGGAGCGACCTTGTGGTGAACTATGAGGACATTGAGAGCGTAGAATACCGCGAAGACGGAGTTTCGGGAACGAGAGTGAGCGGCTTTGCCTCGGCGAGACTCTTGCTTGGTAATTTCCAAAATGAAGAGCTCGGAAGCTATACGAGATATACCTACACGGGAGACGATCCTTGCCTTGTGCTGACGGTAAAGGGAAGAACCCTCGTCCTTGGCGGCAAGACCGAGCAGGAAACGAAAGAGATCTATGAGAGACTGCTCGGGGAGATGGGGGAATAAAAAACGAACCGAAAAAGGAACAGACACCGAATCGTGTCTGTTCCTTTTTTATAGTAAAGGAGTAGCGGTCAATTTTTTGAATCAAGAAATATTTGCGGACTTTGAATCAAAGCATCTGCCATTCTTTCCGCAATTCCATCTTTGTCGCTCAGATCAAGAGTGAACCAATGAATCATGTGAATCTCGCTGGACGCGAGCTCGGTGTAGTCGGTCAAAAACTTTTCGTATTCTTCCTCGTATTGGTTTTGAGATACCGATTCCCCTTGAATAAAGTACGGTCCGTCGCCGTTTGTGTTGGCGTGATCTGATTGGGTAAATAAATTTTGAGGACGCAAATATCCGCTTTCAGTTTCGAGCTCGGTGGGTAACCGATCAATCATTCTCCCCCATCCGCATTCGGGATCGCGGAGAGAGCCTTCGGCGAGGATAACGTAGCTGCCCATTACCTCGGCAACGTAAAGACGGATTTCGTCGTCGTTATAATGTCCCGCGTTGTAGGTTAAAATCTGGTGATGCGATTTCAGGTCATAAATAGCTATATGAACGTTTCCCATCGATCCGCCGGGCCATGCTACAAGTACCTCGGGAAGATTATCAAAGTTCAGATCCATCAGTCCCACCGCGCGACTTCCCGGGATACTGTTTTCGGGATTCCATACGTCAACTTCGGAGAGAATGGCGATCAAATCCGATTTCCAAGTGTTTTTCACTTCTTGAGAAAGAATCGGTTTCCAAGCGTTGATCTGTTGAAGAATTTTATCGTACGATACCGCATGTTCGTCAAATCTTACCGCTTGATCGAAATCAAAAGCAGCGTTGACGGCGGCGGTATACTCTTCTTCGTTGACGGGTTGACCGTCGATCAAATATTCATAAGAGAACGTATATTCATTGTTTCCAATGTCCTCAACGTGCTCGATTGACTCTGCGTTGAACGTTTTTGTAAAACCGTTATCATCAAGCTTGTATACGTCTGTATAACAAAGACCCATGTGTCCGTTGACGTTGCTCACGGTTGCGCTTCGCGGAAGATATTTTCCGCCATTGGTTCGCTTTAGGGATTGCTCGATGACTTTCCCATTTTTGTAAGAGCAAACGCTGTCTCCCTCAGCTTGGGAAGCACCGTTTAAATAGAGCTCGGGAATGTCGTCACCGTCAACGTAGACCAGCGCATAAGCATAGTGAGCGTCTTTTTTTGTTTTCAAAAAGTCCAAATAGGCGGCTTTCCATACGGAGGGATCTACTTTGGGAGGCTCGTTCTTTGGTTTGGAATCATTGTCGGGCGTGCTCGATTGTTCTGCGTTTGATTTGTTCAATTCGTTTGATTCGAGAGTGACTCTGTCCTCACAAGAAAACAAGCAGATCGACATCATAAGGCATAGCAAAAGAACAAGAAGTTTTTTCATAGAAGATTCTCCGTTTCGAGGTGATATTTTAAGTATATCACGGCGAAAAAATGATGTCAATAAGGTGGGGAAAAGTTTTTTGAAAATGCCTTTTTTTTGTCCAAAGTGGGGAAAAAAACCTAAAATTGATTTTGAAAATTGTATCGTCGAGGCGCAAAATGATTTGACTAAGTTCTGACCTAATTTTGCCCCACTTTTTATGACAACGGGTACGGGTGGGATTTGAAAGGCACCATGATTGAGGTAGGGGAGGGGCTTGCTCCTCCCGTTCTCACGACCTTCCGCGGCAGTCGCATAGTCGCGCGGTGTCGCTCGGTGGGATTTGAAAGGCCCACTCGCGTCGCATAGTCGCCGCGTGTCGCTCGATACGCTCGCTCCTTCGGCTCCTTGCTTTGGCTCCTTCGCTACGAAAAAACGATATTTAATCGTTTTTTCTTGCTCACCCACGACCTCCTCCGTCGGTCGTGGAAGGGCAAAGACACCGTAGCAAAAAAGAACACAGACCGATTGGTCTGTGTTCTTTTTTGGAAAGTTGCACCGATTTAGATGTCGACACAAAACAATTCGATAAATTGTAGTTTATAATACTATGTAACTCGCATCGGATAATTTATTCATTGCTCTCTTATAGTGTTATTTCTCTTTATACGATTCCCATTGCCATTTCTACCAACAACGCAACGACAACGACCAACGCCGAGATGATAA
>JAFQPC010000051.1 GCA_017411935.1 Clostridia bacterium
AGAACTCGACCGTCTTGGCTGTCGGCGACTTGATACGATGGACGGACGAGTGACCTTTGAGGGAGACGAGTCACAGCTCGTAGCGGCAAATCTGCGTCTGCGCTTTGCCGAGCGCGTTTTTCTCCGTATCGGTGGATTTCACGCCGAGAGCTTTGAGGCGCTTTTTGAGGGTGTACGCGCTCTTGCGTGGGAGCAGTGGATCGGACGCGATGACGCATTTCCCGTCAAGGGGCATGCCATTCGCAGCCGTCTCTTTTCGGTACCCGACTGTCAGAGCATTGTGAAAAAGGCGATCGTTTCGCGGCTTTCGGACTGCTACGGCCTTTCGTGGCTTCCCGAAGATGGTGTGAAATATCAGGTGGAATTTTTTATTTTCAAGGATGAGGCAACGCTGATGATCGATACCTCGGGCGTGGCTCTGCACAAGCGAGGCTACCGTCCCGTATCGGGCGAAGCTCCGCTTCGCGAGACGCTTGCGGCGGCAGTGGCGGCAATCTCGCGTCCGCGGGAAGACGTGCTTTTCTGGGATCCCTTTTGCGGCTCGGGGACGATCGCGATTGAGGCGGCAATGATGATGACGGGACAAGCGCCCGGACTTGACCGCCATTTTTCGGGGGAACTTTTTCCGCAGATCAATACAAGCGTATGGAAGAACGAACGAGAGCGTGCGATGTCCGAGATCAATTTTGATTCCAAGTTCGAGGTTTATGCTTCGGATATTGATCCCGCTGTCCTTGAGGTGGCAAAAGAAAACGCCGATCGCGCAGGCGTGGCGGATCGGATCAAATTTTTCGTGCAGGACGCGACCAAAATAAAAAAGCTCGACCGCAAGGGGACGATCGTTTGCAATCCGCCTTACGGTGAGCGTTTAATGACGAAAAAAGAGGTCGAAGATTTATACCGAGGAATGGGAAGAACCTTTGCAACACTCGAGCCTTGGCAGATCTACGTTCTGACGAGCGCCGAGAATTTCGAGCGGCTGTACGGCAGACGAGCCGACAAGGTTCGCAAGCTGTATAACGGAATGATCCCGTGCCAGCTTTATCAGTTTTTCCGTCCGAGAGAGAAGAGATGATCAGTCGTACCAGAGATCCTGTTTTCCCGTGGAGATCATCGACGCGCCCGCGTTCAGGGCAGAATAAATTTCTTCTTTCTGTTCGATGAGTCCCCCTGCGATGATGGGAGTGCTCACGGAATTTTTCATTTTGGTAATTGATTTATAGGCAAGAGCAGGCATGATTTCGATCATGTCTGCTTTTGACTGTCGGAGAGATTCGAGCGCGGTATCGACCGAGCGAGAGTCGACCATGAAAAAGCGTTGGATGCAGGGAATGCCCGCTTCTTTTGCGGCAGAGATGATCCCCGTTCTTGTGCTGATGATCCCATCAATTCCCTTGGTCCAAAGATAGCGCACACCTGCGGCATCCTTGGAAAGGCCGTCCGCAAAATCGACGTGGATAAAGAGAAGCTTTCCGCATTCGTGCGTACGGTTTGCCGCGGCTTCGATCTCCATAATGTTGGATTTCAGCAAAAAGACGGTTTGCACCTCCGAGGAAAGCGCAGCTTCGAGATCTGCTCGGCTTCTGACGGCGGCAATGATCGGATAATTTTCGTAATCAAGCTTCATAGAATACTCCTTGTTACTTTACTCGTGCGGTCGCACGGGGGTTTTCCTTGCGCAGCAGAGCAATTGCTCGCTCGTCTGCCTCAAAAAAGAGCAGGGAATTTTCTTTTTCATTGATGGGATAGACGATCATCCAGAGATCTTTGGATTTTGGGGAAGAAACTGCCCAGACGATCTCCTTCGGATTGATCGCGTTGACCTTTTCAAGGTGTTCTTCGGTGCGGGGAGCGATGAGCGTGGCATGCTTGAGGTCGATCTCGATGAGTTCCTTGCGCTTCTTTTTTCCGTAGATCTTGGCAAGGAAGAAGGTTCCGCTGTAGATCGAATACTCGTATTCGATCTGCACGTATTTCCAAGTGATAATGACAAGCAAGACCGTCAAGGCAAGCATCAGCACCATAAGTGCCGGAGAGAATTTTATTCGTGTGAGCACGAGGACACAGAGGCAGAGCCAAGCGACGTAACAGAGAATTAAAACGAGGCGAGGGAAGAACTCCCGTCCTACGGCTTTCTGGCGAATGAGTTTTTCATAAGTTTGACCTTCCATCGTACCCTCCGAAAATTTATTGTACTATTTCTTTCATTATAACATGCCACCCCTTTTTTGACAAGGGATTTTTTTGCCTTTTCGAAAAAAATCAAGAAAAATTTCAAAAAAGGCTTTACAGGTTTTTGAAAATAGTGTATAATAGTATCGAATACTAAATCAAAATGAGGACGTTATGATGAATCAGGAAAAGCTGTTGAAATTGGCAGAGGACGCGGTCAAGGAAGAAGATCTTAGCGCGAGGGAGATCCCTGCGATCGATCTGTACGTCGATCAGATTCTCAATTTGGTTGCCGAGAAGCAGAAGGAAGGCTCGGAGCGATATTACGACCGTCAGCTCACCAAGACGATGATTAATAATTACTCTAAGGATGGGCTCATTACTCCTGTCAAGGGAAAGAAATATAACAAGGAGCAGATCGTGCAGATCCTGACGATCTATACGCTCAAAAATACGCTTTCGATCGGTGAGATCAAGCGACTCTTGAACGGTGCGTATGCGATCGAAGGATTTTCAGGGGACGATCTGGTTGTTCTTTATGATCGCTATCTTGCCATCAAGGAGCAGAACCGTGGCTATGCTTTGGAAATTCTCGAGGAGCTTCAACATCGTTCGGAACTGGACGTAACGAAAGAAAAAGATATGATGATGACGGTCGGCGCACTTCTTTCTCTGTCGGCATTTCTCAAGGATATCGCGCAATCAATGATCGATGCCGAATACCCTGAGCCCGAACCCGAGGAAGTCACAGAAGAAAAGGAAAAAGCCGAAAAGAAAGCCGAAAAGAAAGCCGAAAAGGAAGACAAAAAGGAAAAAGAGAAAGCTGAAAAAGAAAAAGCGAAAAAGGAAAAGAAAGAAAAGAAGGAGAGCGCCGAGGCGAGCTCCGAGGAATAAAAATGGCGTAGCGGGGAAATTTGATTTCTCCGCTACGCTTTTTATATGATGATCTTACATTTTGTTTTCAGTTCGGGGAAAGGTTTGTCGAAAACACAGACGTCGATTTTGTCGAGGGTAGTCAGCTCATAGAGGGATTCTGCTCCGAATTTTTCGCTGTCGCAGAGAAAGACGCTGAACTTTGCATTTTCGAGCATCAATTTTCGAATGTAATTCTCCTCGGCGATCGGATCGGAGATCATTCCGTTCTTACTCAGGCTCTGGGAAGAAAAAAAGAAAATGTCGGGATGGATCTCGGAGACCGTTTTGTATGCCTGTGTTCCCGAAAGCACTGCCGAACGTTCGACCGAAAATCCCCCCGTACAATAGGTGGAAATTCCGTAATTGATGGCATTGATGGCGGTCAGCATATTGTTGGTGAATACGATCATATCTCGGTGTCCCGCGATATACGGGACGAGAAATCCTGCCGTCGAAGATCCGTCCAGCATGACCGACTGTCCGTCATGCAAAAGGCTTGCCGCTTTTTTTGCGATCTTTCGTTTTTCTGCAATGTTTTTGCTCATTCTGCTGTTGAGAGGAACCGATTGATTGATGGCGTTGAAGATCGACGCTCCGCCGTGGGTCCGTTTGATTAAAGAAAGATTTTGCAGTTTTGTCAGATCGCGGCGAATGCTGGAGGGGGAGGTGTATGTCATCTCCGAAAGCTTCTCCACCGTGAGAAAAGTGTGCTCATTCAGTAATTCGAGGATTTCTTCTTGTCTCTTTGAAATGCTCATTTTTGACCTCTTTTTGCGTGTTTTTGAATAATTTATGATTATTTGCCTAATACTTCGCCATATATTGCATTCAAATGCGCTTGATGATATAATTATAGCAGAAATTTCCGGAAAGTCAATCATTATTTTAAAATTACGCAAAAAGAGGTAGAAAATGAAATTTTTTATTGATACGGCAAACGTGGAAGATATCAAAAAAGCCGTTGAAATGGGAATCGTTGACGGTGTTACGACCAATCCGTCGCTGATCGCGAGAGAGGGTCGTGACTTTGTTGAGACCATCAAGGAGATCGGAACGATCGTAGACGGCCCGATCAGTGCCGAGGTGATCTCGCTCGAGGCAGACAAGATGGTTCTTGAAGCGAAGGAGCTTTATGAAAAGATCGGAAACCCCAATCTCGTGATCAAGATCCCGATGTGTGTCGAGGGTCTCAAAGCGGTCAAGCAACTGACCGCGCTCGGAATGAAGACGAATGTCACGCTGATATTTTCCGCAAGCAGGGCATCGAGACGCAGATCATTGCGGCATCGACCAGAAATCCGCTTCACGTAATTCAGGCGGCAGAGGCAGGCTGTGACGTTGCTACGGTTCCGTATAAGGTGTTTGTTGATATGACGAAGCATCCGCTCACCGACAAGGGCATCGAAAGATTTCTTGCCGATTGGGCAGCGACGAAGTAATAGATAAAAACAGAGCGTTAAGTTATCTTAACGCTCTGTTTTTATGGAGCATTATCGCATCGCTTCTTCAAAGACCTCGAGAAGTCGGAAGCGGACGCGATATCGCGGGGCATCGGTCTCGGTGATCACGCGGTACTGCTCGCCCGTAAATCCGACAGTGATCGCCTCGTCGCTCTGTGAGGATTTGGCACTTGCCGCCGAAAGGCACATCGGCGGATAGAGTACGCACCACCAATTCTGTCCCTCGCCCTCGCCGAGAATGATGCGCAGAGACAGATAATTTCCCGCAGGGAAGCAGAAGCTTTCGTAATTGCGCGTGGGATAGACTTCTTCGCCAAGCTCGACTCGGACGCTGTGATCCGATCCCTCGGCACGCAATGTTTCGCGTGCGGTCGCTTCCAGAACGGAAAGGTTTTGCTTGGTAACTTCGATGGCATCCTCGCGTGTTTCGCAGTCCGCAAAGAGCTCCTCGCTTTTGAGAAGTACGGCATCACGCACTTTGAGCTTGAGTGCCTGATCTTCTTCGCTGTCGGAATTGGCAAGTACGTGCAGTCGAAGTACGTTTTCGTAGATCTCGCTCTCACCGTGCACGGGTAAGATGCCGAGCAGAAGAATAAGGGAGCAAAGCGTGAGGATCAGTGCCATTGCTTTTTGAAATTTTTTGGTATTTTTTGTGTGTTGCATAAAAAACGCTCCTTTCGGTGATGAGTCCATCATTCCACCGAAAGGGGCGTTTTATTCATACGGATGTGATTTTATTGCGAAAAAGCCAAAAGAATTTCGCGGTAGCTCATCGAGGTATCGAGCGTGAGTGTTCCTACAAAGCTCTCAAGAAGCTCGGTGCGGTCCTTTTTCTTGACGTAGAGACGAAAGATTGCGGGATTTTCCACCACACCGCTTTCTTCGAGCAGATGGGAGATCTCGGAAAGATCGGTAGGTTTTTCCACCGTCAAAATCACCTCTCCCTCTGCTCCGACAAAGCCGTAGAGATCGTTGGCGACCGAAACGGTGAGAGCGACAAGGAGCACCGCCAAAAGGCATAGCACGGTGATCTTGGAAAACGCCAGACGGCGAAGTTTGCTTGTTTCTCGGTTCACTTTTCCTCCTTTGGCTCTCCTTATTTTATAGGAAAGATAGGATCAGAGCCAATATGTAGACCGCAAAGCAAGCAATTGCCGAGGGATGACGGATGACGTCAAGGTAGGCTGCCCGCCGAGCCGCCGACTCCTTGATCTCGGGCTTTCGGTAGTCAGCAGGGTAGGCTTTATAGAGATAGAGCCGATAAAGTCTTGCCGCTTCTCCGCAGAAGACTGCCGCCGAAACGAGGAAGATCGCGCCGACGAGAAAGAGGAAGAAGCTGCTGCTTCCCGTAATATGATAGAGGTTGTTCATATAGGGTTGCCCAAAAAGTCCGAAAATATTATAAAGAAAATGCGCAAGGATCGCTCCGAAAAGCGAACG
>JAFQPC010000052.1 GCA_017411935.1 Clostridia bacterium
GCGGTATATCCTGCGTTCTCATACGGACGAAGCATCTCTTCGGTCAGAGCCTTTCCCGCATTCAGCTTGATTTCGGTCAACGGGATCTCGTGCAGTTCGCAAATTTCAACAAAACGCTCGCCAAAGCTACCGCCGTTGATAACGATGGCTTTGTCTTCCTTGGTTAAAGTATTCATCACCGAAGCTTCCATTGATGCCGTACCCGAGCCGGTAATAAAAACGACTCTTGCGCTCTTGGGCGCTTTGGCAAATTTTTTCATCAGCGCCTCGTTCTCTTTCATCACCGCGGAAAATTCGGGGGTTCTGAAATAAGGGACGTTTTCGCTGCCGATAGCACGTACTTCATTGCAAGACTGAACGGGTCCTACCGTAAAATTAATCATAAGTTCCTCCAAAAATTTTGAAAGTCAGATTTTTCACTATATACTTCTTTAAATTATATCATACACATCAAAAATTGTCAAGCCGATTTGCCAAAAACGCTCCTCTCTTTGAGTTCTCTCTCCGATATTTTCTATATTTCCCATACAATATTTCGACGAACAGCGCATTTGGTGCTGTAAAAGCCTTGACTTTTCCGAGCAAATGGGATATAATAATTGTTGAAGTATTTTATCGCAGGAGGCATTTACATATGACGAAAGACTCATACGGATTATCTCGCATTCACGACGGTCTCTATGAAATTATGACCGCCATCGACGATCTTTGCGAAAAGCACGGCATCGGATATTTTCTTGACAGCGGAACGCTTCTTGGTGCAGTTCGCCACAAGGACTTTATTCCGTGGGACGACGACGCCGATCTCGCGATGACCCGCGACAATTTTGAAAAATTCTGTCAGGTAGCAAATGAGCTTCCCGAGCCCTTCCTTTTTGTGCTTCCCACCGAATACAACGGATATTTCTTTGATTTCGTTCCGAGAATCATCAATACCGAATTCCCGTTGCGCGAGGAGACCGAAGCAGACAAGGCGCAAAACAACTATCAAAACCGCCTTGCTGTGGATATTTTTTTGATGGATCACGCTCCCGACGATCCCCAAAAATTTTCCAAAATGGTCTTCCGCCAAAAGATGATCTACGGCTATGGCATGGCTCACAGATACAATAAACACGAGCATGAGCACGGCCTTGCGGACAAGCTGAAGATCTTCGTTCTCACCACGCTCGGACGTTTCCAGTCCTTGGACAAGATCTTCAAGAAACAAGAAGAACTTTCTTCGGCATACCGAAATGAAACCGTTGGCCGCTATTGCATCACCAACGCCATTATGAAAGAGATCCACAATTCGTATCCGATAGACTGCATCACCGAAACGGTCAAATTCCCGATTCGCGACCGTATGTTCCCCTGCCCCGCAGGCTATGATACGATCCTCACCGCACTTTACGGCGACTATATGACACCTCCCCCCGAGGCGGATCGCGTACCGATCCACGCATCGATCACCAAAGAGAGCGAAGAAGCGTAATTTCCATTTGTCAATATCAATCAGAAAGGGGCTTTTTTCGAAACTGCTATGGGGCTAAAATCATTTGTCAGCAATTCTGAGACCCGAAAGAAAATATTGAGCCTCTTTTACAGCGTGGGAGCACTCGGTATTTTTAACGCGGTCATTCAGTTTTTCGTCTATCCTCAGCTTGAGCGCGATATGGGTGCCGATCGCTTCGGTGTGGCGCTTTCCGTTCTTTCGATCATTGCCATTGCCAACGGAGCGTGCGGATATGCCGCAGGTTGCGCAAGACTTCTCGGCACGGAAAAAGGAAGAACAAACAACGGCGATTACAATCTGATGCTTTTGTTGATGGGTATCGCTTGTGCCCTGATCGGTACGGCGTATCTTTGGAATCTCGATCTCCTCACGCCACTCAACGTTGCGCTGTATGCGCTTCTGAGCTTCTTTACGATGCTCCGATATTATTCCGAAACCGAATTTAAAATCAAAGCGGACTTTTTCCGCTATATGATCTATTACATTCTGATCTCGGTCGGATATATTCTCGGCGTTTTCGTTTTCAAGCTTTCAGGACAGTGGATGCTCGCGCTCCTTACGGGTGAGGTGCTTTGCTTTATTTACGCGATCTTCCGTAGCAAGCTCTACCGTCCGCCCTTCTTCAAGATCACAAGTCAGATCAAGGGAATTTTTTCGAGCATCTCCTTCTTGCTCTTCTCCACCATTCTGGAAAACACGACGCTCCACGCAGACAAGATCATTCTTCTTGCCATCACGGGAAACGGAGAGGTCGTCACAACGTATTATATCGCGTCGCTCGTCGGTAAAGTCATTGCTATGCTGACAACGCCGATCAATGCCATTGTGCTCAGTTATCTTGTAAAATACAAAGGAAGTCTGACCAAAAAGCTGTGGACGATCGTCTCGGTGGCGGTGACCGCTTGCGCGGCAGTCGTTTTTGTCGGCTGTCTGATCGTGTCTCCGATCGCTATCAAGATCCTTTACAGCGACAGCTTGGAAAGAGCGCTTCCCTATATCGTGCCCGCCATTCTCGGTCAGGTGCTCTACTTTGCCTCGGGCGTGCTCATCAACACGCTGCTCCGCTTCAAGGGTGAACGAGATCAGTTCATCTTCAACGCACTCTACGCAGTGGAATTTTTCGCGTGCGTAGCGATCGGAACGCTCCTTGGCGGACTTTGGGGATTTGCTTGGGCAGTCGTGCTCGCCAATGGCATTCGCTTTGTTGCCGCCCTCATTAAGGGGTACGTCGGAAAGAAACAGCTCGACGAAGCTTTTTACGAATAACTTTTCAAAACAAAAAAACAGCCGTTCAATACGGCTGTTTTTATTTTGAATTTTCAATCCTCAAACAATGGCGTGGAGAAATATCTCTCTGCCGTATCGGGAAGCACGGTGACGACTGTCTTTCCCTTGCCGAGCTTTTTGGCAAGCTTCATTGCCGCGGCAACGTTCGTTCCGCTGCTGATGCCGCACATAATTCCCTCTTTGAGGGCAAGATCCTTCGAGGTCTGCAAGGCTTCCTCGTCCTTAATGATGCAAACGTCCTCATAGATTTCCTGATTGAGGATTTCGGGGATCACACCGTCACCGATGCCCATCTGCACGTGCGTTCCGATCGAACCGCCCGAAAGAATGGCGGCATTCTCGGGCTCTACTGCCCAGATCGTAATATCGGGATTTTTTGCTTTGAGCGCTTCTCCGATGCCCGTGATCGTTCCACCCGTACCAATGCCCGAGCAGAAACCGTGGATCGGTCCCCCCACCTGCTCCATGATCTCCACGCCCGTTTGTGAGCGCTGAATCGCAGGATTCGCGGGATTTTCAAACTGCTGAGGAACGAATACGTTCGGATCTTCGGCTTTCATTTTCAGTGCTAACGCCACACAATCCTCGATACATTTTCCGATATTTCCGTCATCGTGCACGAGAATCACCTCCGCGCCATAGTGACGCACGAGCTTACGGCGCTCCTCACTAACCGAATCGGGCATAATGATCTTGACGCGATATCCGCGAACCGCACCGACAAGCGCCAGACCGATCCCCTGATTTCCGCTGGTCGGCTCGACAATGACGGTGTCCTTGTGAAGAAGTCCTTGTTTCTCTGCTTCGAGAATCATATTGAGTGCCGTGCGAGTCTTGATCGAGCCACCGACGTTCAATCCCTCGTACTTGACGAGGATCTCTGCGTCTTCAGGGCCCGTCATATGCTGAAGGCGAATCATCGGCGTACCGCCCACGGCGTCTAAAATCGTATTGTAAATCATATGTTTAACCCTTTCAAAAGCGAATGTCATACTTTTATTAGTATAACACAGACGACAGAATTTGTCAATGATAAGTTCAAGTAAAAATTCAAATCAAGAAGCTGCCACAGAAAAGCTATGCTCGTATCATATTGAATTTTTGATACACACCTGATATCGACAAAAAATATACTGAAGATAGGAGGTGTAAGATGAATGATATTATACTCATGGCGCTGATCGCAACACTTGGCACGTGGTTCGTCACCGCGTTGGGCGCTGCGACGGTCGTCTTTTTTAAATCTCCCAATCCCAAAGCATTAAATTTTATGCTTGGCTTTGCCTCTGGAGTTATGATCGCGGCAAGCTTTTGGTCGCTCCTACAGCCCGCCATAGAACGTGCGGAAGCATCGGCAGAGTTGCCTGCTTATTTTGTGGCAACAGCAGGCTTTCTGTTCGGTGCTCTCTTTCTGTGGGGGAGTGATAAAGTCGTAACGTATACGCAACGAAAGGTAACCAATCTCCAAGAAACGAAAAACACACGTTCTCACAGAATTATGATGTTGATATTATCGATCACACTTCATAATATTCCCGAAGGCTTGGCGGTTGGAGTTGCGTTTGGCGCGTTAAAAAGTGGTGCTTACA
>JAFQPC010000007.1 GCA_017411935.1 Clostridia bacterium
CTCCCGCTTTGATCGGTGCTATCTTGCGGGAGGGGGAACCCCTCCCCTACGGTGTTGAATATTATTTGGTTGTAGGGGAGGCGTTTCGCCTCCCGTTTTTAAGATTGCGATTTCTTTGCTTTTTACGGGAGGAGCAAGCCCCTCCCCTACCACAAAATATGAGAAAATTTCAAAGAAACAGCGTAGCCGTGAACATCACAACTACGCTTTCTTCGTTATGGGACATTGAATTAACTTGGCGTTCTTTTTTATAAAAATAAAAAACAGGACAGAGAACTCTCGCTCTCTGTCCTTTATTTTGGAATTAGTTTCCGTACTGTGATTCAAGCTCCTGCATCTTCTGGTTCATCTTCTCAGCATCGGAGATCATTGTCTGACCGGTCGATGCCCACTTGCCCGCCAAGGAATCTTCCTTACTTGCAAGCGCGTTTCTGAAGCATCCCCAAACACCGCAACATGCGATCTGCCAGTCAAAGAGACGTCCGCCGTCAAGGTCGATCGACTGCTTGATGGTATCCCACATATTATAGTCTTCGACCGAGTTCGAGCTCTGCTTCTTCAATACCTCAGAGTAGTAAGCACGTGCCGTTCTCATAAAGCCCTCGGATGCCATAACCGTAAGTACTGCGCCGAAAACCTCTGCGTCTGCGTCCGAGATCTGTCTCGGAATGACGCACATCGAATACTCAAAGTCGGGAATCGTCTTATATCCGCTCTGCTCTTCATCGTACATCGGCATCGGAAGCACACCGAAATCGAAGCTCAGCTCGTTAAACTTATAGTCGGTGATCGAAATGATCGAGTTGAATACGAACAGCGATCTTCCCTTCTGCCACTCGGGGTTCGAGGGGTTCGAGAAGTTTCCTGCCTGAGCAAGCTCACCGTAGTTCATATTCTGCTTTACCTCAACCGCGGATGCCGAGGTGTTAAAGAGGCTGGTCAGCTGTCTGACAACGTCGTTGGCACGTCCCGAGTTCTGGTCATCCGAAATGATCTGATTTCCCGTAGACGGGTCAACCTCCATCCAGTCAAGGTCACAGCCCTTATAGAAAGCATCCATTGCTACGTGATATCCCGTGATACCGAAGGTTCTGTTGGTCGTTACCGCCTGCGCCAGAATTCTCATGGATTCGAGCGTCCACTTGCCATCCATTACCAGATCGTACATCGAATCGACGCCGAACTGATTCAGAACGCCGGGCGTTCTCTTCAAAATGTTCTTATTATAGCAGAACGCAAAGGTCATACCCATCAGCGTCCAGCTCATATCTCCGGCGGCAAAATAAATTTTGTCGTTGATCGAAGCATTCTCAAGGAAGCATGCCGACCACCAAGGGTCATCCAAACGGATCGTGGAAATTCCCTTCAGGTCCTGTGCGTAACCCTGAATCATCAACAGGTTACCAACACGGCTGTAGGGCGTCAGAATATCTACCTTCTGCGAGGTCAAACGCGATTTTGCGGTCGATACGTAACCTTCCTCGGAGCCTGCCGCACCGCTGACGTACGTCCACTTCAAATCTACGTTCAAGCGTCCCTTGACCGCTTCGTTTCTCATATAGATTGCTTGCTTCAGCGTAGATTCCGATGCCTGCATCTCTTCTTCGCTGACTTCAAATTCATTCTTACAAGCCTCGGTCCATCCGAGAAGTCGGATCGTTCTTCCACCAAAGTCCTGAATACCGACGCCGTCATCAGGCATCGTTTCCGCAAGCGTCTCGAGGTCGAGCGCTGAGCCTTTTTCGTCCTCTTTTTTGCCCATACAAGCCACAAGCAACGGCAACAGCATCAGGACAATCAAAGTCAGGCAAAGAATTCTTTTCAGAATTTTTCTCATTTTCCTTGTTTTCCTCCTATTAGCAACCAACCGATCAACAAAAAACGCGTTTTTTCGTTGACACACTCATTGATGATATTTTTCTGCTTTATAAGTATATCATAACTTTTGGGGCTTGTCAAGAACATTTCTCTCTCCCCCTTGGATTTTCAACATTTTCAACATTTTCCCCCGCCCCCTTTTGGTTATTTTCACAATTTCTGTCGCACAAACACTTCGCTTCCGAAACCTTTGTAAAATCTATTGTTTTGACTCATAATCTTGCAAGAAAATCTCTTGACAAAATCCACGCGCGCGTGGTATAATAAAATAGAATATATATTTTCAAAAAATCTATCAAAAAAGAGCAGCCAAGGGGCTGCGGGAGGTATCTTTGATCATCGCATTGGAAGAAGCAAAATATCAACTCATCGGTCTTCGTGAGGACGTCACCGAGCTCGGCTCGGCACTCCGCATTGACGAGCTTCGCACGCTTGCCGAACAGCTCGACGCGGAAACTCTCGACCCGAATTTCTGGGGCAATCAGGAAAATTCCTCCAAGGTTCTGCAAAAGCTCAAGCAGACCAAGGATACCATAGAAGATTACGAGGCGCTATCTTCGCGTCTTGAGGATGCTATCGCGCTCGCCGAAATGGCAATCGAAGAAAACGAAGAAGCTTACGTTGAAGAAGTCGAGAGCGAGCTTGCCGAGATCCGCAAGGCTGCCGAGGCAAAGCGCATTGAGATCCTTCTCTCGGGCGAATACGACAAAAACAATGCCATCGTTTCCTTCCACCCCGGTGCGGGCGGAACCGAAGCGCAGGACTGGGCACAGATGCTCTACCGTATGATTACGCGTTGGGCAGAACGCCGCGGATACAAATACAAGCTCCTTGATTGGCTTGACGGCGATGCCGCAGGCATCAAGAGCGCGACGATCATGGTTGAGGGGCTGAATGCCTACGGCTATCTCAAAGCCGAAAACGGCGTTCACCGTCTCGTGCGCGTCTCTCCCTTTGACGCCGCAGGACGCAGACAGACCTCGTTTGCTTCCATCGAAGTAATGCCCGAATTCGACAACATCGACAAGGTCGAGATCCGTGACGAGGATATCGAAGTCACCGCGCACCGTTCAAGCGGTGCGGGCGGTCAGCACATCAACAAGACCGACTCGGCGATCCGTATTCTGCACAAGCCCACGGGCATCGTCGTCGGATGTCAGACCGAGCGTTCGCAGCTTCAGAACAAGGAAACCGCGATGAAAATGCTCAAGGCAAAGCTGATGGAGATCAAGCTCCGCGAGCGTCTTGACACCATCGAGGATATTCAGGGCAACAAGACCAACATCGAGTGGGGCGCACAGATCTGTTCCTACGTCTTTATGCCCTACACGCTTGCCAAGGACACGCGTACCGGCTTTGAGGACGGAAACATCACCGCCGTGATGGACGGTGAGATCGACGGCTTCATCAATGCCTACCTCAAGATGAACGCAAAATAAAAGAGGTTTTTTATGAACCAGCAGAATTTTGTTCCAGACAAAAAAATGTGGTTTTCTGAGGAGATCAGCGAACCCGATACTGTTTTTTACAACGTCAAGGAAGCTCCTTTTGCAATTTACGGACTCTACTCTCCCTTGACCGAACCCGTGTTCAAGCGAATTCCCGACGAGTTGGGGCAGAGTGTGAGTGACGGTGTAGCATATCTTTATCGCAACACCGCGGGCGGACGCGTTCGCTTCGCGACCGATTCGCCCTACCTCATTCTCCGTATGAGAACACATAAGGTGCATCGATTCAACCATATGACCAATTTGGCGGGCGCAGGATTCGACCTCTACGAGGACGATCCCGAAACCAAGCATTCTCGCTTCGTGCACGCCTTTGTTCCCCCTACGGCAATGAACGAGGGATATGAAAGCAAGCACACGAGCCCCGACAGAACACTGCGCTATTACACCTTGAATTTTCCGCTCTACAACGATGTGGACGAGCTTTATATCGGCATCAAGGAGGGCTCGGTGCTCTCCGAGGGACTTCCCTACGACGGCGAGGCGCCGATCATCTACTACGGTTCCTCGATCACGCAAGGCGGATGCGCCTCGCGTCCCGGCAATTCTTATGAGGCGATGATCTGCCGACGCTTGAACCGCGATTATCTGAATATGGGCTTTTCGGGCTCTGCCAAGGGCGAACCCGAGCTGGCGGAATATCTCGCCACGCTTCCGATGAGCGTGTTCGTCTGCGACTACGACTACAACGCTCCGAGCGTCGAGCATCTGGAAGCGACGCACTATCCCTTTTATAAGATCATTCGCGCGAAGAACCCCACACTTCCCTATCTGATGGTCAGCCGTCATACGGCGCGGGGACAAAATCCCGATTCCGACCGTCGCCGCGAGATCATTCGCGCATCGTATGAAAAAGCGAAGGCTTCGGGCGACGAGAACGTATATTTCCTCGACGGCGGCAGTTTTTTCCCCGACGAGTGGCGCGACAGCTGTACCGTCGATACGACACACCCAAACGACCTCGGCTTCTATTTTATGGCATGCGCCATCGGTGACGCACTTGCCGAGATCTTGAAAAAGCAATGACGAAAGACCTCAAAGAAACGATTCGCTCGTCGGTCGTCCCCGTGATCCTCGGGAACGGAATCCTCTCGTGCCGCCTTGCGTGGCGTCTTTATCTAACGCTCGGCACGGTGTCGCTCCGCCTTGGATCGCACAAACGTCTGTCCGATCTTTTCGGGCTTCCCTGCCTTTTTCGAAAAGCTTCGTCCGACGACCGTTTATTTTGCGAACAGCTTCTCGATATTGCCGAAGAATTTGACGGTTATTTTCTGCTTCTCATTCCTACGGACGAGCTCTCGTCCGATCGGATCGACGCAGATCGCGAGGCGATTTCCTCCAGATACGTCATCTCCTCGCCCGACGAGGTGCTCTCGCACATTCCCTGCTTGAACCAACACGAAAGGTAACACCTTCTATGAACCCCGTAACGCTTGGAATCTTAGGCGGGCTTGGTCCTGCCTCGGGCGTGTATTTTGCGCAGATGCTCGTCGAGCATACGCGCGCCGAGCGCGATCAGGAGCATCTGAATTTTCTGTTCTCCTCGCGCGCCGACACCCCCGACCGAACCGAATATATTCTCGGACGCACGCAGAACGATCCCTCGCCCGTGATGATTTCCGAGGTCGAACGCCTCGTTTCGGCAGGTGCGAATGCGATCGCCATTCCCTGCAATACGGCGCACTACTTTTACGACCGTATTGCCGAATCCTCGCGCGTACCGATCCTCAATATCATCGACTTGACGGTGGAATTTTGTCAGTCCTCGGGCGCAAAAACCATTGGCGTACTCGCCACCGAAGGAACGATCTCCTCGGGCGCGTACGAAAAGGTCTGTACCGCCGCCGGAGTTTCCTATCTGACCTGCACTGAATGTCAGCAAAAGACCGTTTCGCAAATGATCTACGGTGAAATCAAGCGCGGCCGCGAACCCGATCTTGCACCGCTGATCGAAATCATCCGAGATCTTGTCGGACGCGGTGCCGAAGCCGTTGTGCTCGGCTGTACCGAGCTCTCGCTCCTCAAAAGAAGTCTTCCGAGTGAGCTTCCCTTGGTCGATTCCCTCGAAGTCCTCGCCCTCTGTGCCATCCGTCTTTGTGGCAAAGAGCCGATCGGCTTTGATTCTTCCCTGATGAATTTTATTTCCGTGAAAGGACCCTGTCTATGTTACTCAAAGAATTGATGCAATCTCTTTCCTACACCGAGATCGTCAACCGTTCGGGAATTGATCCCGAGGCGACCGAGGTCATTACGCTCTGCTGCGATTCGAGAAAGGCAACGCCCTCCTCGATGTTCGTCTGCATTGCGGGTGCGGTCAGCGACGGTCACGATTTCTACGACCGCGCTTATGCCAAGGGCTGTCGTATTTTCGTTGTCGAGCATCCCATCGAGGGGCTCGGAGAGGATTGCTTCACCATCGTCACGCCCGACACGCGCGTGGCTCTTGCCGAGCTCTCCGCGACCTTTTTCAATCATCCCGCCGACGAGATGACGATCATCGGCATTACGGGAACGAAAGGAAAAACGACTTCCTCGCTGATGATCTATCATCTGCTCAACAACAGCGGAATCCCCACGGGCTATATCGGCTCAAACGGCATCTGCTTCGGTGACTACACTTACGGCACGGTCAATACCACGCCAGAGAGCTAC
>JAFQPC010000053.1 GCA_017411935.1 Clostridia bacterium
AATGCACCGAGGGTGCGTTGGGATAGCACAGATCGTCGTAATATTCCGCGTAACATTCTTCGTCCTTGACGTGGTACGGAAGCACGAGACTGAGGGCGCTGTTTTGTCGGTCGGTGGATTTTTGTACACGCTTGATGACCGATGCGGCAAGGAGATCAAATTCGCCGTTGCGTCCGAGATAAAATTCGACGAAATCGTGCTTTCGGATCGCGTCCTTGACGATCGCCTCAAGCGCTTCTTCGAGCCGCCGTACGTCGTAAATTTCGCGGTGACCGATCAGCGCGATCCGATAAACCTTATGTCCAAATTCCATCGTTCCACCCCCGATCAAAAATAAAAAAAGTGCGCCAACCGAAGTCAGCGCACAAAAACGCAAATTCCGATTGTCGCCAAACAAACTAAATACGAAATATATGCATTTGCAAACATTCATACTCGTGGAATTTGCATTTTATCAAATTCATAAGTATAAATGCTTGTAAAAGACATAGTTATCCTATGCCTGCATACGTTTTATATTTAGTTTGTTTGGCAATTTTTATTATACCCTAAGTTCGGCAAAAAATCAAGAGGTTTTGTAAAAATCGTATCCATTCGGTAAGGTAGAGGGACAAGGGTGTGTGTTTTCTCTTTCTTGAGAGTAGGGACAGGCGTCCTCGACTGTCCGTTTCAAAAAAATTAGCACTCGGTCACGGCGGGTCGTCGAGGGCGCCGACCCCTACCGAAGTGAGCGGAAACTCCTCACCGTGTGCCCCTCGACGCACGAATGAATTTTTTCCTCAACCTCGTAGGGGCGTTCTGTGAACGCCCGCGGACGACCAAAGGTCGCCCCTACGGTGTGGGTGGAATTTACACCTTTGTACCCTCGGCGCACACACGAAATTCTATGAAAAACCGTAGGGACAGGCGTCCCCGACTGTCCATTCTGACCGAGTGCTAACTTTTCCAAACGGACAGTCGAGGACGCCTGTCCCTACCGATTTGTAATAGGATTTTTCGTGTGCTGCGAGGCACAAAGGGTGCGCTTTTCACCACTTTGGTAGGGGTCGGCGCCACGACGACCCGTTTCGAAACGGACGACCAATGGTCGCCCCTACCCAAAACAAGGATATCCCTCAAATACTTTGTGAAGAAATAAACAAAAGTTGACAAGGAAAAGGGGGATATGGTATAATATTTATGACTATAAATTCATTGTACGAATTTCTTTTTTGGAGGTCAATCGTGCCATTGTTTTCTTTGAGCGGTGTTCACCTGAAGCACTGCAAAAATACGGCAAAAATGAAGCCTGAGCGTATTCCGACGCCCAGACTTGTGACGATTCCCGTGTCGATGCACATCGGCGCGCCCGCCCTTCCTTGTGTGGCGGTCGGCGACGAGGTCCGCGTCGGTCAGAAGATCGCCGAGGCGGGAGCGGGACTTTCCTCGCCTGTCTATTCGGGCGTCTCGGGAAAGGTCAAAAAGCTCGACGAAATCACGGCGGTGAACGGGGCACAGATCCGTGCGGTCGTGATCGAATGCGACGGCGAGCAAACTCTTTCGGAGACGGTTACGCCGCCCGAGGTGAGCGATCGCGAGAGTTTTCTCTCGGCTCTGCGTGAGAGCGGCATCGTCGGACTTGGCGGCGCGGGATTTCCCACGGCAGTCAAGCTGAACGTTCCCGAGGGGCGTGTCGATACCGTGGTCGTCAACGGCGCTGAATGTGAGCCCTACATCACCTCGGATACGCGGACGATGCTCGACGAGAGCGAGCTTGTCGCCGAGGGACTTTCGCTTGTGATGAAGTACTTAGCCATTCCCAACGCCATTTTCGGCATTGAGAAGAATAAACCCGAATGTATCGCCAAAATGAAGCGGGAAACGGCGGCGCTTGACGGCGTGCAGATCCGCGCGCTTCCGTCGGTCTATCCGCAGGGCGGAGAAAAGGTGCTCGTTTATCACACGACGGGACGCGTGATCGGCGAGGGAAAGCTTCCGCTCGATCACGGCGTGATCGTCATCAACTGCACCACGCTTGCGGCGATCGCAAAATATCTTCGGACGGGAATGCCGCTCGTGGAAAAATGCGTGACGGTGGACGGCTCGGCAGTGAAGAACCCGAGAAATCTGATCGTGCCGATCGGAACGTCGGTGCGCGACGTGATCGAGGCGTGCGGCGGATTTCGCGAAGCGCCCAAGAAAATCCTCAGCGGCGGACCGATGATGGGGGTGGCGCTCGTGGATCTTGACGCGCCCGTTCTCAAGCAGACGAACGCCGTGCTCGCCTTTGGGGAGCGGGAAGCGATGACGCCGAAAGAAACGGCGTGCATTCGTTGCGGCAAGTGTCTCGAGTCCTGTCCGTTCTCACTTGCGCCCGTCGCGATTGCCAAAGCCTATGAGCAGAACGACGGAGCGATGCTCGAGAAGCTCAAGGTCAATCTCTGTATGGAGTGCGGCTGTTGCTCGTATATCTGTCCCGCCAAGCGTAACCTTGTGCAGACCAACCGTCTGGCAAAGGCGGCGCTGAAAACCTATCAAATCAAGAAAAAGGAGAATGAAACTCGTGGATCATAACGGCTTACTCGTTGTCTCTCCTTCCCCTCATATTCGTTCGAAGAACTCGACGCAGAGAATCATGCTCGACGTGATCCTCGCGATGCTTCCGATCCTTGTGGCATCGGTGCTGATCTTCGGCGCGCGTGCGCTGGCGGTCGTTGCGGTCTGCGTTGTCAGCTGTGTCTTCTTTGAATGGGGCTTTGAGAAGCTCCTGAAAAGAGAAAACACCGTTACCGACCTTTCTGCGGTCGTGACGGGAATGCTTCTCGCCTTTAATCTGCCCGCCTCGATCCCGCTGTGGCAGGCGGCATTCGGCTCGCTGGTGGCGATCGTTGTCGTCAAGCAGCTTTTCGGCGGCATCGGCAAGAACTTTGCCAACCCTGCCATCGTCGCGCGTATCGTGCTGCTGCTTTCGTTTGCGGGCTCGATGTCGGATTTCGCGACGAAAAACGACGCGGTCAGCTCGGCAACGCCACTCTCAGGCGGCGTGATGCCCTCGATGACAGAGCTTTTCCTTGGAAAGCACGGGGGAAGCCTTGGTGAGACCTGCGCGCTTGCGATCCTTCTCGGCGGTGTCTATCTGCTCGTCCGCCGCGTGATCTCGTGGCATACGCCCGTCGTCTTTGTCGCAACCGTTGCGCTCTTGACCTTTTTGCTCGGCGAAAATGCCGCGGAGCACGTTCTCACGGGCGGACTTCTGCTCGGTGCGTTCTTTATGGCAACCGATTACACCACCACTCCCTCGACCAAATGGGGCAAGGTGATCTTCGGTGTGGGATGCGGTCTGATCACGGTGCTGATCCGCGTCTTCGGCAACTATCCCGAGGGCGTTTCGTTTGCGATCCTCTTTATGAATATTCTGACTCCCTATATTGAGATCTGGACGCGCAGACGTCCTCTGGGAGGTGCAAAGCAATGACAAAAATGAAAAAGAAAATGAACGAGTCGCTGAAAAGTCTGATCGTTCTGCTTTCGATCTGTCTTGTCGTTGCCGTGCTGATGGCAGCGATCAATGCGCTCACGGCACCGAAGATCGACGAAGCCAACGCGCGTGCTGAAAAAGAGGCGCTCCGTGCCGTTTTTCCTTATGCGACCAAGTTTGAAAAGATCGAGGGCGAGTATCCCGAAACGGTGACGGCGCTCTACCGCGATATGGGCGGTACGGGATATGCCGCCATTCTCTCCGCCAAAGGCTATGACAGCGCAAATCCGATGACGATTGCCGTCGGCTTTGATGCCGAGGGAAAGATCC
>JAFQPC010000054.1 GCA_017411935.1 Clostridia bacterium
GGCTTGACGAGAACCGAGCTTTCCCGTCGATGCGGCGTCGACCGCGCGCAGATCACCCGAGGGATCGGAGAATTGCTTGCCAAGGGCATCGTTTTTGAGATGGGAGGAAGCTCCAATTACCGTAAAAAATGTGTCCTGACCGAAGAGGGAAGGGTGACGGCATTGGAAATTGACACGCTGATCAAAAAGATCCATTCCTTTGTCAGCGGCGAGATCCCGCCCGAGCGCTTGCAGATCTTTTACGAGACCCTGTCGGAGATTTGCGAAAATCTCAAACGGGCAGAAGAATTTTTATAATCATTCAAGAAACGACTACAAAAATATCAACTCAATTTTTTGGAGGTTTATGATGAAAGCTACGGAAAAAAACAGTGTAAAACCGGTGGAAGCAAAAATTCACCGCAGACCGAAGACCGAACGCAAGTACGAGCGCGTTGCCGACGTACGCGAATATTTGCGTGTGTTACAGAAGCACGGAGACCGCGTTGTCTTTTCCTATTTTGATAAAAAGAGAAAGCTCCACGACGTAACTTATGCAGAATTTCTTGCAAAGATCAAAAGTATTGCGGCAGGACTTACGGCGCAGGGCTATGACGGAAAGCGCATTGCGCTGATCGGAGAGACTTCGGTCGAATGGGTCGCTTCCTATCTTGCCATTCTTGCGACGGGCGGTGTGGCAATTCCGATGGATAAGGAGCTCGAGATCGAAGTGATCGAGGGATTCCTTGACGGTGTTGACGCAGAGGCGATCGTTTATTCGGCAACCTTTAACGGAAAGTTTGCGAGCGCGATGGAAGGACACAAGAGCTTGTCTCTCTTCGTTCCGATCGCTCCCGATGAGGCGGAGCTTGCGGGCAAGGGAGTCGTTTCGCTCCAGACGCTGATCGCCAAGGGCGAGGAGAGCGTTGCCGCAGGGTTCGAATATCCTCCCGTAAAGAGCCGCGAGACAATGGCGGAAATGCTCTTTACCTCGGGTACGACGGGAACGAGCAAGTGCGTAATGCTCTCGCAGAAGAACATTTTCTCGGTCGTGACCGCCGCAGCGGCAACCGTAGATTTTACGCCCGAGGATACGATCGTTTCGCTGCTTCCCATTCACCACACCTACGAGCTTGCTTGTATGCTCGCGGGAATGGATTACGGTATGCACGTCTGCATTAACGATTCGCTGACGCACGTGCTCAAGAACTTCAAGATCTTTAAGCCGACGGCGCTCGTGCTCGTTCCGTTGTACGTTTATACCTTCTATAAGCGTATCTGGTCGGAGGCAAAGAAGAGCGGCAGAGACAAGAAGCTCAAGCTCGGTCTCGGCGCGTCTCGCGCAATGATGACAGTCGGACTCGACAAGCGTCGCGCGATCTTCGGCGAAGTGCTGAATTCCTTTGGCGGCAGACTTGAAAAGATCGTCTGCGGCGGTGCTGCGCTCAATCCCAGAATGATCGAATTTTTCGAGAACCTCGGTGTTACGATCTATGAGGGCTTCGGTATTACCGAGTGCTCGCCTCTTGTTTGCGTGGCTCCTTACTATGCACAGAAGTACGGCTCGGTCGGACCTGCTGTTCCTTGCTGTCAGGTCAGAGTCGACGGAGAGCGTATGAACGAAAAGGGATATCTTGAGGGTGAAATTCAGGTCAAGGGCGACAACGTGATGCTTGGTTACTACAATAATCCCGAAGCTACCGCCGACGCTTTCACCGACGACGGTTGGTTCCGCACGGGAGACGTAGGATATATGGATGCCGACGAATACGTGTATATTACGGGACGAATGAAGAACGTTATCGTTTTGGAGAACGGTAAGAACGTCTTCCCCGAGGAGATCGAGGAGTATCTCGGAAATATCGAAACGATCGCCGAGTGCGCGGTCATCGGTCGTCAGAACGGAGAAGCGGTAACACTGGTAGCGCTTGTCTATCCCGATATGACGAAATATCCCGAGGGAACGAGCCTTGCCGCAATGCAAAAGGATATTGAGGCGGCGATCCTTGCGATGAACAAGACCCTGCCGACCTATAAGCAGGTCAAGAAGGTGGAAGCGAGAGACATTCCTTTCGAAAAGACGACCTCGCGTAAGATCAAGAGACATCTTTTAAGTTGAGCAAACAGGATGTGAAAAATTCAAGAAAACGCTTGACAATTTTAAAAGAATGATGTATAATGGTTTTGAAAACTACTTTTGAAATTTTTCACAACCGTTTTGACAACGATATTTCAACAGAAAGGTGGAACTTTTATGGAAAATTATGTCATCCTCACCGATTCTTCGTGTGACCTGCCCAAGGATCTTGCCGCAGAGCTGGATCTGAACGTGATCTCACTGGAGGCGGTATTTGATAACGGAACAACCAAGCTCGATTCGGAGATCGAAGTCGCGGATTTTTATCAGCAGCTTCGACAGAAGGTGCAGATCACGACCTCGGCAGTCGGTATTGACCGTTTTCTGAATTTTATCGAGCCGTTTTTGGCAGAGGGCAAGGACGTGCTCTATCTCGGCTTTACGTCGGGTCTTAGCGGCACGTTCAACGCAGGTTTCGTTGCTTCGCAGGAGCTCGCCGAAAAATATCCCGACCGCAAGGTCTACGCCGTCGATACGCTGTGCGCATCGCTTGGTGAAGGATTGCTCGTATATCTTTGCGCAAAGATGAGACAAGAGGGCAAGAGCATCGAAGAAGTTCGTCTGTTTGCCGAGGAAAACAAGCTGCATCTTTGCCATTGGTTTACGGTGGATGATCTCTTCTTCCTCAAGAGAGGTGGACGCGTTAGCGCGGCAACCGCAGTGATGGGAACGATGCTCAGCATCAAGCCCGTGATGCACGTGGATAACAAGGGACGCCTCATCAACGTCGAAAAGGCAAGAGGAAGAAAGGCATCGATCGATAGCCTGTTCAACAAGATGAAAGCAACGGCGATCGCGCCCGAGACGCAGACCTGCTTTATCTGTCACGGAGACTGCGTAGAGGATGCGAATTATCTGGCAGACCGTATGAAGAAGGA
>JAFQPC010000055.1 GCA_017411935.1 Clostridia bacterium
GATCTTGGAGTCAATGACCGTGAACTTGATGCGATCCGCAAACTCCTCTGCGATCAAACGGATAAGATTATACGTACCGCCGAGATAGGCGCTCAATGCAATAACGATGATCTCGTCATATCCATCGGCAATTGCCTTTTCAAAATGACTCATGATCTCCTCTCGCGTGGGCATTGAGGTATAGGGGAGATTGTTTTTGGGATCTTCGAGCGCTTCCAGCTCGCTGTAAAATTTCACAGGATCAAGGTCGGGACCTTCGAGATATTCCTTGCCTTGAAAATGTACGTGAACGCGAATAATATCAATATCGTACTTTTTGTAACGCTCGGGGGCGTATTCGATACAACCTGTCGAGGTACACATGATCTTTCTCTTGTTTGCCATGTCCGTTTCTCCTTTTCGTTGTGTATTTTTTATCTGAAATCTCTGCCGTAAAACAGCGTTTGATTTTTCGCCATATTCAAAAGCATAGACGCGGTATTTCTGATCGAATCAGCGTTTGCCGTGCCTCTCGCTTTAATGATCGGCTTTCCGACACCAAGCACGATGGCTCCGCCAAGCGCGCTGAAATCATACAGTCCCATCAGATGCGCGACCAGCTTCATCATCTCGGGATTGCCCGTTTTCTTTGCATACTTGACAATGTCGGTAATGATGCGGCGAGCGATTCCTTCCGAATTTTTGAACACCTGATTTCCCGCAAAACCGTCGCATACGAGAACGTCGCAGTCGCCCGAAAGCGCGCGATTTCCTTCGACGTTACCGATAAAATTGAGATCGGCTTCGACTTTAAGGCGCGCGTGCGTTTCCTTGACGAGTTTGTTTCCTTTCGTCTCTTCCGCTCCGTTGGAAAGAAGTCCGATTCTCGGCGATTCAATGGCGTAAAATTCCTTCATAAAATCCGAGCCCATATGCGCAAACGCAACGAGATGATCGGCATTACAGTCAATATTCGCTCCCGTATCGCAAAGGCAGATAAAACCTCCCTGCTCTGCGGGAAGAATGGCGGCAAGCGCGGGGCGTTTGAGCTCTTTGGCGGGAACGTAACGCAAAGAACCTGCCAAAAGTGCTCCCGTACTTCCTGCGTTGATCAGACCGACAAGATCCTCTCTCTCCCCAAGTGCCACGAGTGCTTTGACCAGCGAAGAATCGTTTTTACGGAAGATCGCTTCCATCGGGTTATCATAATTGGTGATCACGTCAGATGCGTGAACGACCTCAATTCTCGAACGGTCACAAGCAAGCTCACCGAGCTTCTTTTCAATGATCTCTGCATCTCCAAACAACGCAACTTCAAGTTCTTCGTGCTCCGAGAGTGCCGCTACCGCGCCCTCGACCAAAAGCTCGGGACCGTTGTCACTTCCCATAACATCAATGGCAATTTTATAAGTCTTCATTTCCAAATTCTCCTTTATTCCACAGCAATCAGATAGTCGTAAATTTTCTGTCCGCCAAGATAGACCTCGATGACGTGATCCTCAAAGCGTTCTTCGAGGGCTTCGGTCACCGTGACCCGCTCTCGATCGGAAACCGACTCGCCCACGAAAAGCGTGATCAGCTCACGGTCGGAAAGATCTTCGATCTTTTCGATCATATCGCCGAGTGCCCGCACAGGATCGCTGTGTGAGGTCAAAAGCTCACCATCAAGAATTCCGATATATTCGCCCTCCTTGACCGAAACACCGCCGATCACCGTATCGCGTACCGCAACCGTCAATTCGCCCGACACCACCGCATCCTTTGCCGAGATCAGATCCGCAATTTGCTCCTCGGGCACCGTGACCGAAGGATTAAAGACGGCAAGTGCAGCATATCCCTGCGGCAGGGTTTTCGTGGGGATCACCGTCACGGGTGCTCCCTCCCAAAGCTCGGCGGCTTGCTGTGCCGTGAGCAAAATATTTCCGTTATTGGGGAAAACGAAGATCGCATCGGCGTTGAGCTCTTCAAACGCCGCGAGAAATTGTTCGGCAGAGGGGTTGCCCGTTTGTCCTCCGTCAATAATTACATCTGCGCCAAGCGACGCAAAGAGTGCTTTTATTCCCTCGCCCGTTGCCACTGTCACCACGCCATATCGCTTGTGCGGTGCTTTCTTTTTCTTTGATGTATCGGGAACAGTATTCTCTTTTTCCGAATGCTGCAACGACATATTTTCGATCTTTACGTTTAAAAATTCTCCATATTCCTGACAAAGCGTCAGAACGTCGGACGGTGTCCTCGTATGCGCGTGAACTTTCAGAAGATCTCCGTCGCGAATGGCAACGATGGAATTGCAGTCCATTGCTTCGAGCTGCTCGGTAAAGCTTTTAACGTCAAGCTCTTTTCGGAGAAGCTTTTCACGTTGCAGACGAACCATACACTCGGTACAGTATCCAAAGGTCAGAACACTGTCGGTGGTAAAGAGGTCGTAATTGGGTTGAGCGGATGATTTCGGCGTTACCTCGGGCAGTTGCGTCTCATCTTCGTCGCAAAGTGCGGCGTACATTCCCTTAGCAATATAGAGATAACCTGCGCCGCCGCTATCTACCACATCAGCTTCACTGAGAACGGGAAGAATTTCTTTCGTTCTTGCAAGAGAACGCTCGGCTTCCTCAATATTCAGCTTTAAAAATTCCTCAATCGTACTGTCTTCCTTGATACGGTCCTTGGCATATTCCGCACTTTCGCGCACGACCGTCAAAATCGTTCCTTCCACCGGAGTTACCACCGCAGAATAAGAACGCTTGACCCCCTGCAAATATGCCATCGAAAGATCTTCTGCGCTGGCGGTTTCTTTTTGAGCCAACTCCTCGCAAACGCCCGCAAAGAACTGCGAAAGAATGACTCCCGAGTTTCCTCTTGCACCGAAGAGCGATCCCTTAGCAAATTCCTTAGCGACTTCAGAAAGTGTCAACGCTTCGTTTTCCATCATTTTCACAACGCCGCTTTCGATCGTTTTGGTCATATTCGTTCCCGTATCTCCGTCCGGTACGGGAAATACGTTGAGGTCGTTGATCTCATCAATATGCAAACGGATTCCGTTCGCTCCTCCACACAAAATATGTCGAAAGGTTTTTCCATCAAGTCTTGTAATTTCCATAAAAACTCCGTCATTCCATCTCCAAATATTTTAGTTCAGCTGACTCGCATCCACCGCCTCCAACAAACGAACGGTAGAAAGAATCACTTGGTTAATGTCATATTTTTTATTCAAAAAGAGGAAATCCTTCACCACCCGCACAAAGCCTCCGATGGCGAAAGATATTTTTGTTCGATCCTCGATACATTTTGCCGCGGTATCGTAAATTCGGTGTAGTCGTTCTTCTAATTTTGCGCACAAAATTTCCTGCTTGCCTCGAAAAATGATTTTCAGATCTTCGGAATGCTTTTCCAAGGAATGCATCAAACCTACAATATACGCCTTCGAATTATCAAACATCAGATCACGCTCCACAAAATCGATCATCACCAGATCAATGGCTGATTCCTCGATTTCCTTGGAAAGCTCATTCGAATCGGTATAATGATGATAAAAAGTAGTTTTATTGATCTGCGCCATTTCGCAGATGTCCTTGACCTTGATTTTTTCGGGCATAAGGCGTTCTCTGAGTGCCAAAAAAGCCGTTTTGATCTGTCCTCGTGTCTTTACCATCCGTAAATCCATAGGATCTCCTTTCTTTCCTGAACGGACTATATTATCTATATTCACAACCATCAGAAATAATCAACTTTAGTTGCATAAGTATATTATAGTCGTTTTTTGTCGAAATGTCAATGCTTTTCTATGAAAAAGGTGATTGGCAGGAAAAAACCTGCCAATCACCTTACTTTTTAATCATCGGAATAGGGTTTCCCATACCGTTCAAAATAGGCTTCATTCTCTTTTTTTAACCAAAGCGGAGCATCGTTCACCTCGCGTTCCTTGGCAACACATGCAAAAACATCGTCAAGATAAACGGTCGGATGTTGCCGAAAATCGAGCACAGAGACCGTACGCATCGGCATTCCACTCTCGTCCAAAAGCTCAAAAAATCCATCGTGTA